>CAMDVP010000048.1 GCA_945877525.1 uncultured Clostridia bacterium
ATAACAAGACGAACTCCAATTCACTGTTCCTTGCATTCTAAAACCTTAAATACCAAGCGGTATCACTCCCCCCGTAACCCCATGGACGCCCCAGGGTCGCTCTCCAGCGTTGCCCCTTACCTTCCATGGGGAAAGACACTATTATAGTACCAGTATCAGGGGGTGGTGTCAAGAGCTGCGGTGGCTCAAGTTTCATTCACACGTGGTTCAAGTATTCGCTGTCACTTTTGGCGTTGGTGGCTCAAGTATTCGTTCGCACAAGTGGCTCAAATATTGGTTAGCACTTGGCTCAGATTTTCGTTGACATTCACACTCAGGAAAGCGAAGGGACTGCGTCAGCAAGAATGATATTGCGCTCAGACGGGCTGATCATCTGCCTGCATCCGGTACACACAATATCCATAGGGAGGACACTGTTCAGCCGATGCGGCACCAAGCTGCTCCCAGGTGTCCGGCACGCACAGATGCTGTTCTGTATCCGTATGATTCAGCAAAAACAGGTACTGGATCCCATCTTTTTCCCGTACAGTCGCTTCTACTCCTTCCGGGGTCCTCGGAAGCCTATGCAGCGAGGATTGCTCCGCAAGCTGTTGCACAAAGCGATCTGCAAGCGCAGGGGACATTTCGGTGCCCACATAATAAACCGTGCCCTTTCCAGCCTGCCTTCTGCATACAGCAGGCGTACCGGCATAAAATTCGCTGTCATAGGTGGCCAGGATTTCAGCGTCTGCCACCTCCAGAATATCGCACCACTTTTCACAGGGATAGACATCGTCACCCCAGCGAACGCTGCCCTGGGTCTCCTGCAGGCAGTCGTACTCCGCCACCCGAACGCCGCACAGATCATCCAGCATTGCCGGCAGCTCCTTCTCCGCGAAGGCAAGGTTGGTTGCGTCCTTCACACCGCTGCGCATGTCCAGAATCAGCACGCCGCCCTGCTGTACATACGCATGGAATTTTTCCGACAGCTTTTCTGTCATCAGGAACTGCAGGGGTGCGACAAGCACCCGGTAGGACGACCAGTCGTCCTCTTCCCGGACAAATTCCACCGGGATATTCTTCCGGTAAAACCCTTTGTAGTAGGTCAGCAGATGCTCCGGATACCGCAGAAGCGGATGATGAGGCTGGATGGACAGCGCGTCGTACTGGTCATAGGAGAACAGCATCGCAACCTCCGGATGCGGCACACTGCCCTGCATGATCTTCAGCAGTGGGCCGGTCTCCTGCATGAAGGCCTTCAGCTCGCGGTAATAGCGGCCGGGTTTGCCATTGTGGGGCAGGATGCCATGCCAGTACTGTTCAGTACCCATCACACAGGAGCGCCAGCGGAAAAACACGATTGTATCCGCCCCGTGGGCGATGCTCTGCATTGCCCACAGGCCCAATTGCCCCGGCTTGGGCGTGCGGCCCACGGTTTCCCAGCCGGTGATGGCTGACTGCTGCTCCATCACCCAGAAGGGCTGATGCTTCAGGCTGCGGATGAAATCCAGCTCGGCTGCCTGGACATCCCCCCGGAAGGTTCCCTGCGGCACAAAGTGCCCGCCCGGATACTGATCCTGTGAGGTAAAGTCCAGCTGATCGCCCAGCTTGAAGTAATCAACCTTCCGGGAGAATCCCATCATGTTGTGCGTAATAAACTTGTCGGGAGTCTCCCTGCGCAGTATGTCCGCCTGCATTTGATGGAAATCCAGCACCAGATCCGAGCAGAAGCGCATCCAGTCCAGCTGCTGGGAAGGATTCTTCCCCGCGGCTGTGATTCTCGGGGCGTGGATTTGTTCAAAGTCCGTGTAGGTCTGGCTCCAGAAGGCTGTGCCCCAGCATTGGTTCAGGCAGTCAATGCTCCCGTACTTTTTCTGCAGCCATTGCCGGAAGGCGGCTTCGCAGGACGGGCAATAGCATAAATCCTCATGGCTGTTGCCCAGCTCATTATCCACCTGCCAGCCCACCACATGCGGGTTCGCGGCAAAGTGCCGGGCATAGGCCGTGACAAAGCGGCGGATATGCTCACGGTACCGCGCATTGGACTGACAGTCGTGGTGACGGCCGCCAAAATAATGCCTTTGCAGGTGGGAGTCCATGGGCTGGATTTCCGGAGTTTCTTCAATGATCCAGGCAGGCGGAGCAGCGCTGGGCGTGCCGAGGATGCAGTCGATCCCCTCTCCGGCCAGCAGCTCGATCACCTCATCCAGTTCTTCAAAGTGGAATTCACCCTCCCGAGGCTCCCACTTGGCCCATGAAAACTCCGCCATCCGCACAATCGTAATGCCCATTTCGCGCATCATGCGCGCATCCGTTTGCCACCGTTCCCGTGGCCAGTGTTCAGGATAATAGTCGACGCCGAAATGATACCCCATCCGAAATTGCTCCTTCCTCTGTCGTTTACTGCTCCAGGAAATTCTCCACAATCAGGGCAGCATGTCCCTTGCCTGTCTGCTGCGAGCGCCACAGCAGCTCATTGTTCCTCACGGCTTCCGCTGGCCGATCCAGGGTAAGCACCAGCAGCGTGTCCAGTGCCAGACGATCCTGCTCGCCGACGGAGAAGCAAAGCCGTCCATCCACCATTTCATAATGCAGTTCCCTGGCCGTTGGAGAATGAACGGAAAGGATCCGCGCATTGATTTCCGGCAGACAGACGCGATGCACCGGCCAATCCCATACATGCACATAGATCGTGTTGCCCCTGCAGGTCATACCGCCTGTTTCATCATTGCGGAAGGGCCCGCCCCGGGTACCATACACAGAGTCGCCATGCGTTTTCAGCCAGTCGCCTGCTTCGCGCAGCCGTGCCACATGATCCGGCGGCATGGCTCCGTCCGGCATAGGGCCTATGTTCATCAGCAGATTGCCGTCCCCGGTGGCACACTTCAGCAGGGTTTGAAGCAGCTTCCGGCAAGACATGGGTTCTCCCGGTACATAACCCCAGGCGTTGTTCAGCGTGAAGCAGCTTTCCCAACTGACATCTGGGTTATATGCCCCTACACGTCCCTCCGGAGTCAGATAATCCCCCAGTGCTCTCGTGCCATAGCGGTTATTGGTGATGATATCCGGCTGCAGGGAGCGGATCATACGGTACATGTCTTCTTCATGCCAGAAGCCAGGCACCTGTACGCGGCTGTCCAGTGGTCCGGTGGCTTCCTCCCACAGGTGCAGGTTACGCCCATGGCAAAGCCAGTAATCCTCGCCGCCGTCAAACCATAGGATATCAATTTTTCCATAGTTCGTCAACAGCTCGCGCACCTGGTCAAAGGTCTGCTTACGCAGCTGTTCAGCGCTTTGCCTGTACATGCGCGGAAAAAAGAAGCCCGGGAAGCGCCAGTCCAGCGGGGAATAATAGAAGCCCACCTTGAGCCCGGCCTCCCGGCAGGCATCCACATATTCCCGCACAATGTCACGGTGCGCCGCGCTGTGCATAGAGGTAAACTGTTCATAGCTGCCAGGGCTGTCCCACAGGGAAAAGCCGTCATGATGCCGGGTGGTCAGCACCATATACTTCATGCCAGCATCCTTGGCCACCTGTGCCCAGGCATGCGGATCGAAGGCCTCGGCCGTGAAGCGATGCATCAGTTTTCGGTACTCATCCTTGTCGATGGCCTCTGACCACATCACCCACTCGCCGCGCTCCAATAGAGAATACAATCCCCAGTGGATGAACATGCCATAGCGCAGATCCTTCCAGTCCTCAATTCTCTTTTCCATGTGCGACGCCTCCCGATCCTTATCCCTTGATAGAGCCCAGCAGTACACCCTTGGTAAAAAATTTCTGTGCGAAAGGGTAAATTGCGATCATCGGGATGGCCGCGATGATCATGGCTGCAAGCTCCAGCGTTCTTGCTGAAATGCTGCTGTTACGGCCATACAGCAGGGCAAAAACCTCTGAACTGAGGGAGGAATTGTCCTTTACAATCTGTTCCAGGGCAGCCTCGCTGCGCACCAGCTTGACGATATAGTACTGAAGGGTTTGCAGTTCCGTGTTGGATGTGTAGAACAGGCTGGTGGTATAGTCGTTCCACACACCAACGATGGTAAAGACGGCCAGAGCGGCAATCACAGCCTTGGACAGTGGCAGAACAATCGAGAAGAATATCCGGTATTCGCTGGCGCCATCCAGCTGGGCCGATTCAAACAGTTCATCCGGTATTCCACGGAAGTTGCTTGTGTAGATGATGACATTGTAGAATCCGCCAAACAGGGAAGGTATGATGTAAACCCAGTAGGTGTTGTACAGTCCCATTTTGCTCAAAAGCAGAAAGGTGGCTACAATGCCGCCGCTGATATACATGCTCATAAACCCAAGCGCCGCGTAGCATTTCCTGAACCGAAGATAGGGACGGGAAAAAGCGTAGGCAAACATACTGGTAAAAATCAACTGACAGACCGTGACAATGATGGTTCGTGACGCGGTAATGCCAAGTGCCGTCAGGATGGCAGGATCCTTCACCACCATACGCCAGCTGTCCAGGGAGAATTGTCTGGGCCACAGCTGCACCATGCCAAAGTTGGTTGTATCGGTGCCATCGTTGAGGGAATTGATCACAGCATAATACAGCGGATAAACAGACAGAAGCACAACAAGCGTCATGATCAGCGCATTGCATATGGTAAAAAGATCCATTTTCTTTAGCCTCTTCATACTGCGCCTCCTCTCAAAACAGTCCACTGTTTGTCAGCTTTTTTGATGTCCAGTTGGCCCCGACAAGCAGCAGCAGGGCGAACACGCTTTTCACAAGACCGGCTGCGGTCGCAATACCAAACTGGAACTGCTGCATGCCAATCTGATAGATATAGCTGTCAATCACGTTGCTTCTTTCCATGTTCAGGGGATTCTGCAGAACATAGATCTGGGTAAAGTTGTTGTTCAGCATACCGGAAACGGCGAAGATAATCATGACCATCACCGTAGGAAGAATCGCCGGCAGCGTGACATGGCGCATCTTGTGGTAGCGGTTGCCGCCATCAATATCGACAACCTCATACAGTGTGGGATCCACCCCCGAGATTGCAGCCAGATAGATAATGGCGCTCCAGCCCAGATCCTTGATCAGGCCTGAAGCAATGCATATGGTCCAGAAGCAGTCCGCATCAGCCATCCATTCCTTGGGCTGGCCGATGACATGCATTCCCATCAGCAGCTGATTCATCGCGCCATCCGCAGAGAGCAGGTTTTTGATCAGGCCTCCGAAAATCGCCCAGCTCAGAAAATGGGGCAGATAGGCTGCCGTCTGAACAAAGGACTTGCGCCGGGGGGAACGGATTTCATTGAGAAGCAGGGCAAACAGAATGGCCATGGGAATCGAAATGAACTGTCCTAGAAGATTGATGCCCAGCGTGTTGCGGATCATCGGGCCAAACTGAGAGGATGAAAACACCTGCCTGAAGTTTCGGAAGTTATTCCACTGGCTGGTAAAAATTCCTTCCCAGCCCATGGTCGCCTTGAAATTGGTAAAGGCAATGATCAGCCCGAACAACGGGATAATATTGAAGACGATCATCATGACAGTTCCGGGAAGCAGCATGGTGTGCAGCTCGGTCTGCCGCCTGAACTCGTTGCGCATTGCAGGCTTGCGAGGTTTTTTGGAAATGGTCATCTGCATCATGGCCTATGTTCCTCCGGCTCAGAATACATATCGGTTGTTCCTGTGTGCCGTATCGCCGCAGCAAAGCTTCCACGGCGATGTGGACGGTTGAAGAAGGGGTCAGAGAAGCCGTAACTTCCCTGACCCCTCCATAGCGTTGATCAGTTGACAGGCTTTAGTTCGATGCCTCTCTTTTCCGCGGCCTCCTGAACCTTGACATTCAGGTATGCATCATAATCCTTGCGGCCCAGACGGGTCATTTCCGCCAGGAAAGCATCATACTGGTCGTTGAAGGTCTGGTCATCGGGTGCCAGAAGGATCTTGGGCAGCGTAGCCTCCAGATAGTTGTTGGTCTCAATTTCAATGAAGGCCATGTCTTCGTTTTCAGACACATATCCGGCAGGAATGTCAAAGGGAGACGCATCGTAAACCACCACATTGTCCGTCAGGCTGTAGGCCATGGTGGGGGGCATCTTGTCCAGAGAGCGATGTTCGACAGACCGGGGGAAATACGCATCCTGGAAGGCATAGAAACCCCAGATGCCGGTCACGCCATCCTCAATCTTGCCCATACCCTCCTCGGTGCGCACAAGGCAGGGGCCATCCCAGGTATAGTCGACACCCTCCACGCCATACATGTGCAGGAGCATGCCCTCGCGGCTGCTCATGTAGTCAATGAAGCGGGCGCAGGCTGCGGGATCCTTGGCATCCTTGGAAACCATGGTGTTCAGCCATCCGGTGTACATGCCGGCATTGTAGGGCAGCACAGGAGTTGCGCCGGAATCGGGGGTAATGGCGCCAGGGCTGACCCAAACGTCGTTGAGGTCCGCGCCGGAGCCCAGGGTAGTGAACGGTCCGATATAGCAGGCCACACGGCCGCTGTTGGCCAGGCTGACCAGGGTTTCCTCGTCCATGATCAGATGTGTTTCTGTCAGGAAGCCCTTCTGCGCGCAATGGTTGAGGAAGGAAGCGCCATCGCGGTATTCGTCAGTGTAGAAAATGCTCTGATACTGGCCATCATCGGTCAGGGGCATGGCGCCAAAGGTATTACGGATAATACCATCCATCGTCAGCCACACAGTCTGGTCGCCATTGACCATCATGGTGTAAACAGAGGCGCCGCTGGTATTGGTCAGACCCGCGTCATTGAACGACTGCAGAACATCCATCAGATCCTGTTCTGTCCTGATAGTGTTCACATCAATCCCAAGTTGATCCAGGTATGCCTTGCGCAGGAAGATGCTGTTGCGGTTATCATACTTGGTGGCCTTGTAGAATTCTGCGGTGTCCTCATCACAGTAGCCCCAGATAGATTCGTATCCCTCGCTGTTCATGTGGCTGGGGTAGCAGTACCATCCGCCGTCGCGGTCGATGATGTTCTTCTTCAGGTCAGCAGGGAAATTTGCAAACAGGTGCGATTCCGGCACATAGGTCTGCAGCAGTTCGTCCAGATCCCACACCAAGCCGGCAGCAATCAGCTCGGAGCGCAGGTCACCATCGCTGGTGCTGATGATGTCCGGCAGATTGCGGCTGATCATCAGCAGATTCAGCTTGGTGCTGGCATCCTCAGCGGGCATATTGATGTTGCACTGAACACCCGTAGCCTGCGTGATTCCGGCAAAAACCGGTTCTTCCAGATTCCACTTGCTGGGCAGTGCAGCGTAATCCATGAACCATTCCAGCGTGACCGTTCCTTCTGCTACCGCGAATGCGGGAAGGAGCAGAGTGACAAGAGAAAGGAGCAACAACCAGCATGTAACCTTCTTCATGGGATCCTCCTCCACAATTTCATCCATACGGATGATTTTTGACCACATTATACAAGCTCGATGGGTCAGAAACAATATCCGATGATTGGCTCCCAGTGATCGGATCATTGGACGATGCATCCCATCTCAGGGATTTGCTTCGCAGGAAGCCGAAGGGAGACGATCCATCTGCTTCCGGTACTGGGCCGGAGTCATGCCGTACATGCGCTTGAACAGGGTGTTGAAGTGGGCATATTCATGGTACCCTACCATATGAGCCACCTCAAGCACCGTTTCATCGGTGCTGAGCAGCAGCCTTTTGGCACAGTCGATCCGCTTTTCCGCAATAATATCGGTATAGGTTTTTCCCGTCTTCTTGCGGATCAGGGTGGACATATAGCTGGCATTGAGATAAAAACGGGCTGCCACATCGCTGATGCGGATATCTTCTGTATAGTGAAGATCAATGTAGTTCATAATGCGTCGCATCAGACGGCTGTTTTCATCTGCAGCGTCGTCCCCGTGCTGCGCCGCATGAAGTTCTGCTGACAGATCTTCCCATGTGCCGCCGCTGCTGACATACTGATATAGATCCAGATTTTCCAGAAAGGAAAGCTCATAGAGACCATGGGATGCGCACAGGGAAGCAGCTCGATGGATCAGCAAATCCAACTGGTCAATCTGCATCTGCGGTCTGCTGCAAAGAAGCGAATCCAGCGCCATGGTTGCTCCAGCCGCATTCTTCACGGACACAAACGCACGGATAGACTCCAGGTGTTGAAGTGTATCGTTCTGTGACCACCTGTAATATTGCACAGGCGTCGATATGTGCCAAAACTGTGCCGTCAGGACAGCGAGGATGCTCTGCCTGTATATCGTAAAGAACGCGGCGCTTGTCGGACAGCTTTCGCTGATTCCTACCCGATTGGGAATTCCAATCATCAGCCGTCTGCAGACCTCCTGCGTACCTGAAAAGTTGCCGTCTGAAAAGCAAAATACCGTAATCAGGTTACATCCTGTGTGAAAGGCGATCAGCAGCTCATCCTCCTGCTGATGAACCAGCGCATGCGAAATCACAACAGACTCCTGATACTGAAACGTCATGGCGCAGGCCTTCTGAAAGGGAACCTGCACACACAGATCTGCCATGCAGTCTGCAATGCTCCGGGTATTCGATTCATCAAAAAAGCTGAAGTAGAAGCTGCAGGAAAGCGCACGGGCCTTCTTTCGCATACTCTCCTGATAACGGCGCAGCATTTGATCCAGGTCGCCCGGTGTTATCTGTTTGAGCAGAAAGTCAAATACACCCAGTCGCAGCGCCTGTTGAGCATACTTCAAATCACTGTAGCCTGTAATCAGGATCACAGTGATGCGCGGCATTTCCAGCGCAATGCACCTTGTCAGCTCCAGGCCATCCATTCCGGGCATGCGGATATCGGAAATCAGCAAGTCAGGCTTTTCCCTTCGGCACATTTCCAAAGCAGACAATCCGTCATATGCCATTCCGCAGATTTCGCACTGATAATCGGCCCAATGTATCATTTGGCTCAACCCGTACAGCGACCACTTTTCATCATCAGCCAGCACTACGCGATACATGCACTTAACTCCTTCCTGATGACGGGCAGCCTGATTTCAACAGCCATGCCCTGCGATTCCTCCGTGAAAAAGCGGAGTGACGCGTCTGAACCATAATGCAGGAACAGCCGCCTGGCGATATTGGTGATACCAACCCCCGACTGATTCGGTGCCTCGCTGACCTCCATATGCTGCATGGCCTCCACCTGGGCGTTCAGCTCTGCTATCTTCTGCGGTGACGCGCCGACGCCGTTGTCCACAATCCGGATGGTCAGCAGGTTGTTGCTTTCATGCGCCCAAACATGCACATAGCCCTTGCCCACCACATGCTCCAGGCCATGGAGAACCGCATTTTCCACAAGCGGCTGCAGCAGCATGCGGATCACCATGCACTGGTACAGCCCCGGATCAATATGGTCAAGGATCGTGATGCGTCCGTCAAAGCGATAGCCGATGATGGTTGCGTAATTCTGCATATACTGCAGTTCTTCCTCAATTGTCACGAAGTTGCCGCCCTTTACCGCATAGCGGAACATGCTGGACAGCGACTGGCTGATGACCACAATCTCCATGGCGTTATGCATATAGGCGATGCCCCGAATGCAGTCAAACGTATTGTACAGGAAATGCGGATTGATCTGATTGCGGTAGGCAATGATCTCCATCTGCTGCTGCGCTGTTTTTTCCTGCAGCATTCTGGTCTGGGAAGCCAACACCTCTTCGCTGCTCTTTTCGATTTTATCCAGCATTTCATTGAGAACATCCATGACCATGCACATTTCATTGTTGGGTTTGGATTGGGGGGTCAAGCGCTGATGAATGTCCGAGTTTTTGGCCATGAACTGCTGCAGATCATTCAGGGGCAGGATGATCTGCTTGTTGAAAAAGTGCTTTAGCCAGAAGAACAGCGCAAGCAGCAGGGTAATAATGATTCCAATAATCATCACAACAGGCTTCATATCGTCTGATATGCTTCTGTTGCTGATGATGCTGTGCAATTGCCATCCTGTATGCTGGATGACCGACGAAATAGAGTCGCCTGACGCCATCCGATGCCGGAAGCTGTCTTCCTCCACCGGTTGATTGGAATAAATCATGTTCCCCTGCTGATCGGTAAAGGCGATCAGGGTACCCTCCACATGGTCGCTTTGTTCTACCAATTCCTTCAGGAGCCCGTCGCTGATGGTAATCGCAAGATAACCGATTTTTACCTTGATCACGCTGTCCACGCGGCTGTCGCGGTAGATCGGATAGACAAGCAGAAGCGCCGTCTCCTTGTCCTGCTCAACCACATGATACCGCGGTGTGGATATCCGATAGCAGTCCTCGGGAAGAGGTTCAACCCCAAAGAGGTTGTTGCCTGAGCTAAGCAAGTAGGACAACTCATCATCATACAGGCCGATGCCGATGATCGCAGGGCTGCAGGCAAAAGCGACAGCAAAGGATGTTCGCACAGGCTTGTGATAATCCACCAGGGGAAACGTAACCTCTTTATCGGTCAGGATATTCTGCACCGCACTTGAATAAGCCATCACATAGCATGCGTTTTCAAGGTTGGTCAGGGTTTGATCCATGCGTTCCAGCATGCTTTCGTTCGACTTGACGACCACTTCATAGGCTGTGCTCCTCGCAATCCTTACCACAATGTACAGCGTGATTCCCAGAAGCGCGTCAATCAACAACGCGATGGCCAGAATCATGCTGAGTCCCTTCTTCAGGAAACTGTTTTCCATTCCTATGCACCCTATCATTGTCTGTTTTCATTGGAAACCGTAGCACTTATTCCACATTGCTTCCGAAATCCCTTTTCTGCATAGGAAACAGCAATATGTCAATGAAAGCTCTTTTCTTAAAGCCAATAGGTCAATACAGGGGCCTTGAAGACAGGACCGCCAGCAGGAAATGCGTTTCTTTTTCCGCTGGGCAGAAAAAAAGAAGCCGGGGTTCTCGCCAGTGCAAAGACTGGGAACCACAGTTTTGCTGTCCCGGAAAGTGTTGTGCGGCAATCTTCCTTGGAAGCGACAATTGCAGGGAGGAAGGAAAAGCATCGGCAGTGACCGAATCACCATGCGATGATCCCATTCTACGTGGCTGCTAACAAGGCCGGACAGAGCGCCTGAACCAGCGCCGGGCTGCTGGAATACACGGCGCCGGGCATTTGGCTGACGGTTCTTCCATGTTGCCAAAGGATCGTTGCGGCGCGTTGTTTCCTCCGTCTTGTTGCTGATATGGATCAAACATACAAATTTCCCTTGACAAAACAACTCACGGAGGCGAGCAAAGGGCTTTGCGATCATTGTCGCTCCGCTTTCGACTTCCGCCTTCGGCGGACTCGCCACTGGCGAGCCGTCGCCCTTTGCAATCCTTCGCTTTGCATCCTATAAACATTTAGAATAAGCATAGTATAATACTGTGCTGCATGAAAAGCATAGCATCAAAGGGACGGCCCCGAAGGTTTCCAAAGGGCGATCGGAAAGCCCTTTGGTCGCGCCCGCAGGCGCGAAACCTCTACTTTCGGCAAAGCAGTCGTTTTAAGCAAGAACAGTATCGAGAACAGTATAAAAAGGCCGGGCGGCATGAAACCGTCCGGCCCATCAAGCTTACCGGGTCATTTGTCCTGCCGCAGGTGAAAGAACTCCCGCAGCGCCTGTTGATTCTTCTTCAGGTCAGGACGGATAACCGCCATGTCGTTCACGGTGGTGTGCTTGTAGGCGCCTGCCACCGGGATGGTCAGAATATCGAAGGAGGCGTTCTTGCAGCGCAGGGCCAGGGGAATCAGCTCCAGGGCGTCCGACAGGGACAGGTTGGTAGACACTGCGTCCATGTTTTCCAGAACCAGCATACTGATTTCCGCCAGACTCAGCTGGGTTACCTTGTGGAAGGCGGCTTCCAGCACCTTGCGCTGGCGGCCGGTGCGCTGGAAATCGCCGTCGATTTTGCGGATGCGGCTGTAGCACAGCGCCTGCTTGCCTGTCAGGCAGACAAGACCGCTTTCCGTCAGCAGCTGATCCTCCTCCGGCGAGCCGATTTTCTCGTTATAGAAGCGAAGAATGCTGTTCACCTGGGTGCGCTCCCGTTCGCTGACCTCCACCTCCACGCCGCCGATGGCGTCAATGACCTTGACCAGACGCTCGAAGTTGACCTCTACCCAGGCATCTGCCGTTACGCCAAAGTTGGTTTCCAGCGTTTTTAGCAGTAGATCCGCGCCACCCCAGATATAGCTGGCGTTAAGCCGGTTGGAGCCCTTGCCGGGGATTTTCACATACATGTCCCGCAGAAAGGAAGCCATGCGGATGGTTTTGCTTTCCGCGTCCACCTGCACCAGGATGGTGGTGTCGCTGCGGCCGCGGTGGTCATCGGAATAGGCGTCGCTGCCGATGAGCAGCAGGGTGTACACATTGTCCTCAGGCATGCTGATGTCCTCGGGCAGCACAAGGAAGGCGGAATTGTCATCCTCGCCGTCCTCAGGCAGTTGGGCCATCATGTCCAGCAGCTCGTCCTCCGTGTAGCCCTGAAGGCCGTCGTCCGCACCCTGAGCCAGGGCGCAGGAGAAGGGGAGGAGCAGCGCTGTCAGCAGGGAAAGCCATTTTTTCAGCATAGGTACTCCTTGAACGCGCATCAGGTCTGCGCGTCGTGATAGTAGTCCAGGTCGAAGTGAATCACGCAGCAGTAGCGGGGATCAAGCTCCCTTGCGGCGGCGGCAATTTTCGCCTGGAGCAGCGTGGTGTCGCCATAACCCACGGGCAGCGCCACGTCGAACACCAGGTTGATCTGCTCCTTGCCCGGCACACGGCGCAGGTCGTGGAGCAGCAGGCCGTTGCATTCCTCCTTGAGGAAGCGGGACAGGTGCTGGTAGGCGCGGTCGGTTTCCGGGTCGCCGGTCACAATGGGATCCATATGGATGCACACGATGATGTTCAGCTTCTCGGCAATTTCCTGCTCGGCGCGGTCGATAATTTCGTGCAGCTCCACCAGGTTGCCGTCGGCAGGCACCTCGGCATGGAGGGAGGCAATGCAGCGGCCGGGGCCGTAGTCATGCACCATCAGGTCGTGCACGCCCAGAATGTTGTCATAGCTGAGCATCATGTCGTAGATTTTCCGGCCCAGCTCGCGGTCGGGCTTGCCGCCCATCAGCTGGTCGATAGTGTCCTTGCATACGTCAAAGCCGGCCTTGAGCACCAGTGCGGCTACCACCAGGCCCATCCAGCCGTCCACCTGCCAGTGGAGGAAATGCCCGGCCAGCATGCTCAGGGCCACGGCGGAGGTAGCCGCCATGTCGGACAGGGAATCCTTGGCGGCGGCCTTGAGGGTGGCGGAGTCGATACGCCCACCCGCGTCGTTGTAGAACTGGAACAGCCAGCCCTTGAGCAGAATGCTGGCAATCAGGACGCCGAAGGACACCCAGCCGAAGACCAGCGGCTCCGGGTGCAGGATGCTGCCCACGGCGTCGCGGAGCAGCTCGATGCCCATCAGCAGAATCAGCACGCCCACGCCCAGCGCGCCGATGTACTCCATCCGGCCGTGACCGAAGGGATGCTCCTTGTCCACAGGCTTTTGGGCAATGCGCACGCTGATGAGGGACACAATGCTGCCCCCGGCGTCGGACAGGTTGTTGGCGGCGTCGGCGGTTACGGCCACCGAGCCGGTGATGGTGCCCACCAGGAACTTCATTGCGGACAAAAGCAGGTTGACCACAATGCCCGTCAGCGAGCCGACGGTGCCATAGCGCCCGCGAACCGTCTGGTCCTCCGTTTGCTCCCGGTTCTTGACAAAGAGCTTGAACAGCCACTCGTTCATGATAAACATGCCTCCGTTTTTCGGGCCGTCCCCGTCATTGTATCATATGCTGACAGTCTATGGGCGGAAACGGCGAATATGTTACAGCTTTTGTTACAGGTGTTGCGCGATTTCCCGGGCGCGGGCAAGCAGCGCCTCCCGCTCGTTGGGTAGGTCCCCGGCCATGACCTCCTCCAGCAGGCGCTGCAGACACTGTCCGACAGCCTTGCCCGCGGGTACCCCCGCGCCGGGCAGATCGTTGCCGCGGATGTTCAGCTGCTTCAATGTAAAGCAGGGCTTCTGCGCCAGCAGCGTGTCCAGCGCCTCCCGCAAAGCGGCGGTTCGGGCCTCGATTTCCTCCGGCGGCTGGGTGCCCTTGCCAAGGGCGTCGGCTCGCTGCACCTCAATCAGCTGGCGAAGCGCCTCCTCACCCAGGCGGTTCAGGCGGCGGGTCAGCAGCGCGGGCTCTGTGGACAGGGGCATATCATGATGCGCTACCAGCAGCAGCACCCGATCACGGGTGGCATTGTCTGTCTTCAGGCAGGCAAGCGCCTCTTCGGCGATGGCTGCCGAACGGGCCTGATGCCCATAGGCATGCCCCACGCCCCGCTCGTCCAGGGTGAAGCTGGCGGGCTTGCCGCTGTCATGAAGGAGCATGGTCAGACGCAATACCTCCGTGGGGGGCACGGCGTCTATGGCGCGAAGGGTGTGCTCCCACACATCGTAACGGTGGTAGGGGGTGCGCTGGTCAAACCCTACCATGGGCGCGAGCCATGGCAGCACCCCGGTGATGACATCGTGGTATTCCCGCAGCATGCGTCCTGCCCCTTTGCCGCAGAGCATCCTGCTCAGCTCGGCATGAATGCGTTCCGCGGCCACGCCTGCCAGGTCGCACCGCCGCCGGTGAATGGCCAGGGCGGTGCTGTCCTCAATGCGCATGCCGTAGACCGATGCAAACCGCAGCGCCCGTAGCATCCGCAGCGCATCCTCGTCAAAGCGGCGTTCCGCGTCGCCTACGCATCGGATCACCCCTGCGCGCAGATCCTCCTGCCCGCCAAAGGCGTCCACCAGCCCCTCCTGCGGATGGTAGGCCATGGCGTTGACGGTGAAATCCCGCCGGGCCAGATCCTCCCGCACGTCGCGCACAAAGGTGACGCTGTCGGGGTGGCGATGGTCGGTATACGCGCCGTCCACCCGAAAGGTGGTGACCTCATAGGGCACATGATCCAGCACCACGGTGAGGGTGCCGTGCTTCAGCCCTGTTTCCACCACATGGCAGCCGCTAAAGGCGGAACCCATTTCCTCCGGCGTGGCGGAGGTACAGATGTCCCAGTCCTTGGGGGTCAGCCCCAGCAGACTGTCGCGAACGCATCCGCCCACCACATAGGCCCGGTGACCGCGCGCGTTCAGCCGGGCCAGAATCCACGCCGCCGTCTCCGGCACTGCAATACTCATGCGCAGACCTCCATGACTTTCTATTATATAGGAAGTAGGGCTGCTGCGCAAGGGGCTGGGCTGCCAGGCAGAAGAAATTGTGAAGTGTCAAGCATGGGTTACAG
>CAMDVP010000049.1 GCA_945877525.1 uncultured Clostridia bacterium
CGTCGCCAGTGGCGACAAAGAGAAAGCCGAACGAGTCAGCCGAAACGAGCGGCCTCTGGCCGCGACGATTGAGGCTGCGGACGCGCCCGCAGGCGCGAAACCTCTGCCTTCGGAAAGGCGAACGTTATAAGCGAGAACAGTATTACGCCGGACGCAGCCGGTAGCCCAGCTTGTAGACGGTTTCGATGCACCCGGAGCCGATCTTGCGGCGCAGACGCTGGATATGCACATCCACCGTGCGGGTTTCGCCCACACCCTGATAGCCCCAGGCGGTGCGCAGCAGCTGCTCACGGGTCAGCGCCGCGTTGGGCGACTGCATCAGCGCCTGCAGCAGGGCGAATTCCTGCGCCGTCAGCGACAGGGGCTGGCCATCCTTGGTGGCCTGGCGCAGCTGGACGTCCAGCTGCAGATTGCCCAGCGTCAAAAGCCGGTCGGTGCTTTGCACAAGGCGGCTTACCGCCTGCACCAGCGCACGAGCGTCGAAGGGGCTGAGCAGCACGTCGCACCCCGCCTGATACATGGCGCGCAGGTGCTCGGTGTTGGCCTGGTCGCCGGTGATAAACAGAACCGGCCAGCCCTTTTCCTCCAGGGTGTGCAGGAAGGAAAAGCTTTCCTTCCAGGGAAGGCGCGCATTGAGAACGGTCAGCAGCCGCTGGCTGCGATTAACCTGCGCAAGGCCCTCCGCCACCGTTTGTGCCGCGGTGCAGCTGTGCCCCGCATGGGACAGCACCTCGCACATTTTTGTGCCGAGCCTGGCGTCAGGCTCCATCATCAAAATCTCAGCCATGGGTTTCACCTCACCCATCTAACGGACAGGAGGGGCGATTTCTTCCATCTACGGGCAAGAAAATGCAGCTTGCAGGCGAAAAAGGGCATGGAAAGGGCCGCAGGGCATGGCGTGCCTGCGGCCCGGAAAGCGTCAATCGCAGTCGAAAATGGCCTTATTCTCAATCAGCTCGCCATAGCGGTTCTTCCATGCATGGTGCGCCTCGCACGCGTCATAGGCGGGAAGCGCGTCCTTGTCCATGGTCAGGACGATCATCAGGTCATAGCGGTTGGGACGGTCAATGACATTGGGAATGACGCGCACGGCATGGACGCCGGGAACCTCCAGCGCGCCGTGAAACACTGCCTCTACCTCGCGAACACGGCAGGCCGTGTCTGCGGGACGCTCCTTCCACTTGACCAGGATGTGATGCTGCATGAGGCAGCCTCCTTTCTGTTATTCCGCGGGAGCTTCCTCAGCCGCCTCGGGGGCCTTGAGCATATCCTGCAGGAAGATGTTCAGGAACTTCACGCAGTTTTCATCATTGCCATTGAGGGCGGCGATGGACAGGTAGCTCTCCTCATAGGTATAAAGATATTCAGCCAGGCCGGGGAAACTGGCCATGGGGATGCCGTACAGGTGCTTTTCCCCGGTATCGCTGTTGGTGCGCCAGCCCTTGTCCAGCTTGACGCCCGCTTCTGTCAGCATATCCGTCAGGCCGGGGATTTCCTCCAGGGGAAGGAACGCCCCCTCAGAGGAATAGGACTGGAACATCTCCTTGTTGAGCATGTACAGGTCGCCTTCGCCGGCGGCGAGGTAAACCATGATCTGCATGGTGGTGTAGGTTTCGTCATAGGCCATGAAGATGCTGTTCATCTCTTCCATGTCATCCATGGCGGTCAGCCGAACCTGCTCCATGTAGCTGTCCAGCTTTTCCTCGTCGCCCACGCCCAGCACATACATATCCACTTTCTTTTCCGCCGGCGGGCGATAGGCGGTGACGGTATAAACCAGGTTCCAGCCCACCAGGGCCAGGATAATCAGCAGGGCGTATTTCCACCAGGAGTAATTCCAGTGCTCACGGATGGACTGCTTGGTGATGGGGGTTTTCATGGGTGGGGTCACTCCTCGCTCAGGTGTATAAAAGGACAGGAGACACCGCCCGCCTTTGAGGGCCATGTGTCTCCTGTTGGATTGTCAGCCGATGGGCTTCATGGTGGGGAAGAGCAGAACGTCGCGAATGGTGGGGCTGTCGGTGAGCAGCATGACCATCCGGTCCAGGCCGAAGCCCAGGCCGCCGGTGGGGGGCATGCCATATTCGAGGGCGGTGACGAAGTCCTCGTCCACCTCAGCATGGATGCCCTGGGCGGCGCGGGCGGCCACCTGCTCCTCAAAGCGGCGGCGCTGGTCGATAGGGTCGTTCAGCTCGGAGAAGGCGTTGCCCATTTCATGCCCGGTGATGAAGAACTCGAACCGCTCGGTCAGCGCGGGGTTCTCGGGCTTGCGCTTGGCCAGGGGGGAGATTTCCACGGGATAGTCGATGATGAAGGTGGGCTGAATCAGCGTGGACTCTACATATTCGTCAAACAGCGCGGCCAGGCAGTCGCCCCGGCGGGCGTCCTTCTCCACATGGATGTCCCGGCGGGCCATTTCGGCCCGGGCTTCCTCGTCGCTCTGCCAGGCGGTCCAGTCCACGCCGCAGGCTTCCTTCACCGCGTCGGCCATGGTGATGCGCTTCCAGGGGGCCTTCAGGTGGATCACCTGGCCCTGATAGGTCACGTCGGTGGTGCCCAGGGCCTTGAGGGCCACAAACTCGTAGAGCTGCTCCACCATTTCCATGATTTCCTTGTAATCCGCATAAGCCTGATAGGTTTCCACGGAGGTGAATTCGGGGTTGTGGGTGGCGTCCATGCCCTCGTTGCGGAAGATGCGCCCTACCTCATACACCCGCTCGAAGCCGCCCACGATCAGGCGCTTGAGGTACAGTTCGGTTTCAATGCGCAGGAACATGGGAATATCCAGGGCGTTGTGATGGGTGCGGAAAGGCCGGGCAGACGCGCCGATTTCCAGCGTGTGCAGGACAGGGGTGTCCACCTCCAGGTAGCCGCGGCCGTCCAGAAACTCGCGCACGGCGGCGATGATGGCGCTGCGCTTGCGGAAGGTGTCGCGCACTTCGGGGTTCACGATGCAGTCCACATACCGCTGGCGGTAGCGCAGGTCGGTATCCTGCAGACCGTGGAATTTTTCCGGCAGCACCTTGAGCGACTTGCAAAGCAGCGTCAGGCTCTTGACATGAACGGAAATCTCACCCGTCTTGGTGCGGAATACCACGCCGCTCACGCCCAGAATGTCGCCGATGTCATACTTCTTGAAATCGGTATAGGCGTCCACACCCAAATCGTCCCGGGTAACGTAAATCTGAATATCGCCCTGACCGTCCAGCAGGTGGGCGAAGGAGGCCTTGCCCATGACGCGGCGGGAGGTCATGCGGCCTGCCAGGGACACCGTTTGACCCTCCAGCTGGTCAAAGCCGTCAATCACGTCGCGGCTGTGGTGGGTCACATCATAGCGGGTCAGCTCGTAGGGATTCTGCCCTGCGTCAATCAGCGCCTGCAGCTTCTGGCGGCGGATGATCTCCTGCTCGGTCAGCTCGGGGGTGAGGGGCGTTACGGGATAATCTGCCATGAAAACAGCTCCTTTAGCATTGATGCGGGATCGAAAGGCGGGCTCAGCGCTTGATGTCCAGCACCTTGTAGCGGAGCAGGCCCATGGGCACCTCGATTTCCACGGTCTGTCCCTTGGCCGCGCCCATCAGGCCCGCGCCCACGGGGCTTTCGTTGGAGATCTTGTCCTCGTAGGGATCGGCCTCCTCGGCGCCGACGATGGCGTATTCATACACGTCGCCGCTGTCAACGTCCTGCACCTTCACCGTGGTGCCCACGGATACCTTGTCGGTGGAGATCTCGCTGTCGGCCACCACCACGGCGGTGGAAATCACCTTCGTCAGGCGGGCGATCTCTTCCTCCAGCTGCCCCTGCTCCTTCTTGGCCTCGTCATACTCGGCATTTTCGCTCAGGTCGCCGAAGCCGCGGGCTACCTCAATCTTGTGGGCCACCTCGTTGCGGCGAACGCCCACCAGGAAGTCCAGCTGCTCCTGCAGCTTGCGAAGGCCCTCTTCTGTCATGATGTTGCGCTTTTCATCAGCCATGGTTTGATAAACTCCTTTCGGACCGGTATTACAGATAGCAAAGAAGCACCCCGACGGCTTTTTTCTGCCATAGGGTGCGCCCGTGGGAGCACATAGCTCCGACACCCGTTGATTATACTGGATTTCCGCCCCTTTGTCAACGCCTGGGCACGAAGCCCTCGAAGATTTGCAGGTCGTAGCGGGCGCGGAGGGAATCCATGTCTTCCTGGGAACGCACCGTCCAGGCGACGAGCCACGGGCGCAGGCGGCGCATCAGCGCCATGGCGGGGGTGCGGTCGCTTTTAGCCTCGTGGGCGATGAAGTCAGGCCGGCCCGCAGCGTTGGGAAGAAGGGCGGCCAGGCCCAGGGACAGCGCCGTGGGGGGATGGGCCTCGCCTCCGCGCAGGCCATAGGCCAGCTGTCCGCGGATCACCTGCGGCGCGTTTTGGCGGAACCAGCGCACCGCCAGGGGATGAAAGCTCTCCATGCACCAGACCCCCGCGTACAGCCGCATGCGGGCCTGCACCTTTGCGCACAGCTCCTTCACCCGACGGTCGGGCTTGATTTCCAAGATCAGCGGAACCCGCCCGTCCACGGCTTCCAGCAGCTCGTTCAGGGTAGGGATGGGTTCGCCCGTGCCGGCCAGGCGGTATTGCCGAAGCTCCCGCAGGGTACAGTCGCTGACCTGCCGGTCGATCCCGCACATGCGCGCAAGGCTCGCGTCGTGGAACAGCACCAGCGCTCCGTCCCGGGTCATGCGTACATCCGTCTCAATGCCGAAGCCGCCCTCCGCCGCCGCATGGAAGGCGGGCAGGCTGTTCTCGGGAAGAGATGTGTTCCACAGACCTCGATGCGCATAGTCATGCCCAAGAAACGGGCCCATATCCCGCCGGGGCAGGTGGGGACAGACCAAAAACAGATACGCTGCGGCCAGCAGCGCCAGGGCTGCCGCCCCATAGAGCATGGGCGCTTCCTCCTTGCATCCGATTTTGAACGATGCCATGATAGCACATTTTTTGCCATGGGGGAAGATTTGTGCTATACTCTTTACAGATCATTCACCATTTGGGAGGATGTCATTAACGATGAAGCGCATTGCCCTGCTTGCTACCGGCGGCACCATCGCCTGCCGCCAAACCCCCGACGGCCTGACCCCTGCGCTGCGTGCGTCCCAGCTGCTGGAGGGCGTTCCCGTCCGGCAGGATGTGGAAATCGTGCCCCGGGATGTGTTCCGCATGGATTCCAGCAACATCCAGCCCGAGGAGTGGTCGATGCTGGCCCGGGCGGCGGACGATGCCATGCGGGAATGCGACGGCGTGGTCATCACCCACGGCACAGACACCATGGGCTATACCGCCGCAGCGCTTTCCTATATGCTCCTGGGGCAGGAGAAGCCCGTGATCCTCACCGGCAGCCAACTGCCCCTGGGCGCGCCGCTGTCCGACGCGGAAACGAACCTCTCCTGCGCCCTGGAGGCCGCCTGCCAGGGGGTGGCGGGTACTTATGTGTGCTTTGCCCGGAAGCTGATATTGGGCACCCGGGCGGTGAAAACCCGCACCATGTCCTTTGACGCCTTCGACAGCGTAAACCGTTCCCTCTCCGGGATGATCGACAGCGAAGGGGTACATTTCCTGCGCCCGCAGGTGATCGACCGGCCCTATTGCCTGCGCCCGGAGGTGGATAGCCGGGTGTTTCTGCTGAAGCTGGTGCCGGGTACCCAGCCGGATGTGCTGGACTTTGTGGCCGATGCGGGCTACCGCGGGCTGGTGATTGAGGCTTTCGGGCTGGGCGGGCTGCACTACATTCGCCGCAACCTGGTGGAAAAGCTGCGCATGCTCCGGAAGAAGGGCGTACGAGTGATCGCGGTAACCCAGTGCATGTATGAGAAGGCGGATCTTTCCATCTACGAGGTGGGCGCGCAGATGCTCAGGGCTGAGGTGCTAAGCGGCATGGACATGACCACCGAGGCCGCCGTGACCAAGCTGATGTGGGCCCTGGCCCAGGAAGACACCGACCGCTGGCTGTCCGAAAACCTGTGCGGCGAGGTGCGCACCGGCGGACGCTGACGGCGCCCGGAGCCTTTCTCACCCAATTTTCACATAACAATCAAATCATGGCAACATACCCCTGCTATGCTCTTGCATGGAATCAAACAAAGCAACGGAAGGCAGGGGCAAAGCGCATGAAGGCAGTTAAAACAATCGTCAAAATACTGGTGGTCCTTGTGGTACTGGTCGGGCTTGGCTACGGGGGCTATCTTTTTTATGAAAGCAGGCAGACGGCGGATGCGGGCGCGTCGGCTGTGGCCTATTCAAAGGTGACCATCGGCACCGGCACGCTGACCAAGTCCGTTACAGGCACGGGCAGCCTGGCCATACGCGAGACGGCGGACGTGAGCGTGGATTATCCTGTGGTGATCAGCAAATCGCTGGTGCAGTCCGGCGAGTCCGTCCACACGGGCGATCCCATTGCCCAGGTGGACACCGACGCGCTCAAGAGCGCCATCATCACCATGAACACCGAGCTGACGGAGCTGGATGCTTCCATCGCCCAGCTGGCCGCGGCCTATACCGGCACCAGCACCATTACTCCCTCCGCCGCGGGCCGGGTGAAGCAGATTTACGCCTCCGCCGGCGACATGACCGCCACGGTCATGAATGAATACGGCGGGCTGATGCTGCTTTCCGGCGACGGGTACATGAGGGTGACCGTCGACAGCGGCAGCCTGGCGCTCAACGACAGCGTGAAGGTGCGCAGCGGCGCGAAGAACTACACCGGCACCGTGTCCACTGTGGAGGATGGGATGGCGACGATCCTTTTTGCGGACGATACCACCCTGCCCGGTGAAACGGTCGCCATCCTGAAGGATTCTGTCCAGATTGGGGAGGGCAAGGCGGAAATCAACATGCCCGTGATGGTGTCCACTTCGGTGGACGGCTATGTGGACAAGGTGTATGTGAGCGTAAACAGCTCGGTGACCCGCCGCACCAGCCTGCTGTATGTGACCCATATTCCCGCCGATACGGAGTATGACGACCTGGTGCATCAGCGCGAGGAGAAGCTGGCGGCTATCGCTGCGGCAAGGGAAACGCTGATTTCCGGGGTAATTCTCTCCGACGCGGACGGCATCGTGTCCTCCATCCAGTCCGCCTCCCAAACCGAGCTTGAGGCCGGCACAGGGCTGGCCACGGTGTATGTGGGCGACGCCATGGAAATGACCATCTCCGTGGACGAGCTGGACATCATTTCGGTCGAGCTGGGGCAGAAGGTGTCCATCGCCATGGACGCGGTGACCGACAAGACCTATGATGCGACGGTGAGCTATATCAGCCAGATTGGCACCCCCTCCTCCGGCGTAACCAATTACAGTGTGACCCTCAGCGTGGAGGGCGACGATCAACTGAAAATCGGCATGAATGGCACGGCCACCATTGTGGTGGAGGAGGTCACCGACGCGGTGCTGGTACCCCTCACGGCGGTGAGTACCGGCCGGAACGGCTCGTATGTGCTGGTGGATAACGGCGAAAGCGCCACGGAAGGCATCCCAGGCGAGCAGGTGTTTATCAAAACGGGCCTGAGCAATGAGAACTATGCCCAGGTACTCTCCGGCCTGAGCGCAGGCGACGTGGTGCTGGTGACCCGCACGGCATCCTCCGGCTCCTCCGGCAATGAGAAGAATGGCATGAATATGGGCGGCATGGACTTTGGCAGTATGCCTTCGGGCGGCATGGACTTTGGCAGCATGCCCTCCGGCGGCAGCATGCCTTCAGGCGAGCGTCCCTCCGGCGGCGGACAGAACCGCCAGCCCTCCGGAAACTGACGGAGGCGCGCCATGATTGAAATGAAGGATATCGTCAAGGATTATGTCATGGGCGGCGAAACCATCCACGCGCTGAACCATGTGTCCCTGCGGGTGGAGGACGGCGAGTATGTGGCCATCATCGGCCCCAGCGGCAGCGGCAAGTCCACCCTGATGAACGTGATCGGCTGCCTGGATACATCAGACAGCGGCACCTATATTCTCAACGGCAAGCCCATCGGCAAATACCGCGAGCGTCAGCTGGCCCGGGTGCGCAACCGGCACATCGGCTTCATCTTCCAGGGCTTCAACCTTCTGCCCAAGCTGACCTGCGCGGAGAATGTGGAATTGCCCCTCATCTACCAGAAGCTCCCCCGGGGCGAGCGCCGCCGCCGGGTGAAGGAGGCACTGATGGAGGTGGGCCTTGGAGAGCGCATGCGTCACCGCCCCAACCAGATGTCCGGCGGACAGCAGCAGCGCTGCGCCATTGCCAGAGCGCTGGCGGCAAGACCCTCCCTGATTCTGGCGGACGAGCCCACCGGCAACCTGGACAAAAAGACGGGTAATGAAATCATGGCCCTGTTCGACCGGCTACATGAGGAGGGCAATACCATCGTGCTGATTACCCACGACCCCGGCGTGGCCGCCCGGGCCCAGCGCGTGCTGCGCATGGACGACGGCTGCCTCACTGCTCAGCCGGCCGGCGGAAGGGAGGAGGACGCCTGATGCTTCAGTCCTTCAAGATGGCCCTGAAGGCCATTGGCGGCAACAAGATGCGCTCCTTCCTCACGGTGCTGGGTGTGGTCATCGGCGTGGTGGCCATCGTGGTACTGGTGGCCATTGCCCAGGGTACCAATGCCTCGGTGGTGTCCAGCATCGAAAGCATGGGCACCAATATGCTCAGCGTGTCCATTAACGCCAAGCGCACCAATCCCATCACCCTGGATAATCTGAGAGAACTGGCCCAGGACGAGTCCATTGCCCATGTGGCTCCCTACACACGGGTTTCCGGCACGATCAAGGCGGGAGTGACCACCTATGACGACGGGCAGATTATCGGTACCATCCAGGGCTATGACGCCATCCGCGGGTATGAACTGTCCCAGGGCCGCTTCATCACCCAGCCCGACCTGAACAACCGCATTTTTGTGGCAGTGCTGGGCAGCGAGGCCGCGACGGAGATGTTCGGCAAGACCGACGCGGTGGGCGAAACCTTCTCCATCAACGGCTACACCTTCACGGTGGTGGGCGTGCTGGAGGCTAACGGCTCCGACTCCACCGGCTCCCAGGACAACCAGATTTTCATTCCCTATACCCTCGCCCAGCGCCTGAGCAACATGACCCGCATCAGCAGCTTCTATGTGTCCGCTGTGTCCTCCGATGAAATCTACTTCGCCCAGGCTGCGGTGGAAAGCTATTTGCAGAAGATTTTCCCGACGACCTACAGCCAGTACAGCGTCTATAATCAGACAGAGATGCTTTCCACTCTGAATGAAACCACCGCTACCCTGACGCTGATGATGGGCGGCATTGCGGCGATCTCGCTGCTGGTGGGCGGTATCGGCATTATGAACATCATGCTGGTGTCCGTCAGTGAGCGTACGCGGGAAATCGGCATCCGCAAGGCCATTGGCGCCAGCCGGGGCAATATCCTTTTGCAGTTCCTCATTGAGGCGCTGGTGGTCAGCCTCATGGGCGGGCTGCTGGGACTGCTGATTTCCCTTGGGGCCATATCGCTGCTGGGACCCGTGCTGGACATGACGCTCAGCGTGTCCCCCACGGTCGCGGGGGCGGCCATCGGCTTTTCCGTGCTGATCGGCGTGGTATTCGGCATTTACCCGGCCAACAAGGCTTCCCGCCTCAAGCCCATCGACGCGCTGCATTACGAGGGATAAGTTCATACAGGCTTCATCTTTGCCTGTTAGCCTGTGGAGGGCCAGGGGAGCTTTTCCAGCGCCGCGCGCCGCAGAATGAAAAAGGGGTTTCGCTTTCGGGAAAAATGGTGTATACTACTCCTGATTGCATGGCGAAACCGCCGGGAAGAGGTCATATCCGATGGAAAACTATGTGCTGAGCTGCTGCTCCACCGCCGATCTGAGCAGAGAACATTTTGAGGAAAGAAACATTCACTATATCTGCTTCCACTACCAGTTGGACGGCGTGGACTATCCGGACGACTTGGGGCAGACCATCCCCTTCGACGATTTTTACCAGCGGATGAAGGATGGCGCGGACACCCGCACCTCCCAGGTCAATACGGAGGAATACGAGGCATACTTTGCTTCCTTCCTGGAGCAGGGCATGGACATATTGCACCTGACGCTGTCCTCCGGTATTTCCGGTTCGATCAACTCGGCGCTGATGGCCAAGGTGCGCCTGGAGGCCCGCTATCCCGGCCGGAAGGTGAACATTGTGGATTCCCTGGGCGCGTCCTCGGGCTATGGGCTGCTGATGAACACGCTGGCCGATCTGCGGGATCAGGGCATGGGCCTGGAGCAGCTGACCCAGTGGGCCAAGGACAACCGGCTCCGCCTGCATCACTGGTTCTTTTCCACCGACCTGACCTTCTACATCAAGGGCGGACGCGTGAGCAAGACCGCCGGCATGGTGGGCCAGCTGCTGAACATCTGCCCGCTATTGAATATGGATGACCAGGGCCGGCTGATTCCCCGGGAAAAAATCCGCACCAAGCGCAAGGTGATCTCCGCCATCGTGGACCGCATGGCCGAGCATGCCGAGGGCGGGCTGAATTATGCGGGTCGCTGCTACATCTGCCAGTCCGCCTGCTATGACGACGCCCGCGCAGTGGCCGATCTGGTGGAGGCTCGCTTCCCTCATTTGACGGGAAAGGTGGAAATCTACTCCATCGGCACTACCATTGGCAGTCATACCGGCCCGGGAACCGTGGCGCTGTTTTTCTTCGGCGACCGGCGCAAGGGCTGATTCATTGCAAAACCCACCGCGGAATCCGGAAACGGAAGGATTCACAATGACCATTCGACTGAACATTTCGGATGATCCCAATATCTACACCATCATGGATTTCCTGTTTGTGACCGAGGAACATATGGCCGAGGATTATTATGAAGCGAACCAATCTGGAGGAGATTCGGTATCATACGGATTACTTTGTGCTGCGAAAGGTTAAGGCAGCACCTGAACGTTGCTTTTGACCATCTGCTCGAACGGCCTGGCCGGCGTTTTATCCTGACGAATAATATGCGCCGTCCGCAGACGGTATGCCTCTACCCCCAAAGGGTGACTGCAGCCACTGCTTGACCCCCTGAAGCGGCAAGAAGATTGCCGCTTTTTTTCGTGCTTCCTCCATCACCGGCCAGAACTGGCTGCTGGGCATTGACGCCGGCAGTTTCCCCCAAACCAAGGTAAACAAAATGGAAGGGCGACATATTTTCATCTGATTCGGTGTCCATCGTGGCATGGCGAAAGCCTTGCGGAAAGCGGTTGGATTGGAAAGGGGAAAAGCAGCATGTTTTCCAGCGCCGCGGGGAGGGAACTGCTTCCGCTGTTGTGCTCCACCGAAAAATATGCTATAATGACCCATCCGTCCAATGTATGCTGCAATCATGGAAATTCCGGCTTTGTATAGCCTTATATGAGGGTGATGGTATGGAAATGCGCAAAATCCTGTCATGGCTGCTGGCGCTGGTGCTGGCCCTGCTGACGCTTGGCGCCGTGGGGGAAACGGAAACCATCGACGCTGCCCGCGCCGCGCTGCTGCTGCAAACGGCGGCGGACGCCTATTCCCCGAGCATTACCGCGGAAGCCATCCTTGGGGAGGAAGCTCCTGGCGCGGCGCTGACTCGGGCCGCTGCAGCGCGGATGATTCTGCGCGCCTTTGGCCCGCTCCCAGAGCCCCATTACCTGCGGGTGCTCATCGGCTACTGGGATACCTGCTTTGAGGATGTGCCGGAGGACTGTGCCGAGGCTGTGGACAATCTGACCCGTGCAGGGCTGCTTGTTCCTGAGGACAATACCCGCTTTGAGCCGGACGCGATGATGAGCGAAGCGGAGCTGATGCAGCTTGTTGACAGGATCCACGCCTACCTGGGGCAAAGCCTGCGGGACGATTTCTGCAATACCGTCAACCATGATCTCTTCTATGAAACGGGTACCTTCATGGGCGAGGATCCCAGCTATATCAGCATTGTGAATTATTTGACGGATGAACTGGGTGCGGTGCGGGGGTATCTGGATATCATCAACCAGGCGCTGGAAAGCGATGGCTCTGATGAAAGCCTGGCGGGCATTGCCGCGTTCATGTCCACCTGGATGGACATTGAGGGCCGCAACCATACCCTGAAGGAAATGACGCCCTATCTGCGTAGCATCGAGAAAGCAGAATCAGCCTCCGAGCTGCTGGAAGCGGCGGCGATGATCTCCCGTGAACTGGGCGTGGAGGTGCTGCTGGATTACAACGATGATGTGATGTATTCGGTTCCGCTTTTTTCGACCGGCAATGACTGCAATGGTTATCTGTTTACATCCCTGAATCTGTCAGAGCCGGAGAACTATATCACCGACTCCTACAGCTTGGCCTGCCGGAAGGAAATCGAGACCCGGATATTCGAGGAATACGGCATGAGCCAGGAGCAGGCGCAGGCGGCGGTGGAGGCGCGGATAAACCTATGCCACGATGCCGCTGTGCGTTACTACGAGGATACGAACCGCTGGACTGACTGTGAGCAGTTTTCCGACGTTGACGCGGCGCTGCCCAACCTTTCGCTTGCCGGCTATATGGACAAGGCGGGGTATGTGCAGACAGAGCAGGTCCTGTTTACGGATCTGCCCCGTACGATCAGCTTCCTGTCCTGCTTTGACGACGAGCATCTGGAGGGTTTCCGCGCCACCATGCTGTACAGGCTGCTTCTGGCCTACCGCGGCGCTGTGCCGCCGCGCCTGTTCGATCGCCTGATCGGTTTGTATGCGGACTATTACTCTGCGGATACCAGCCTCTACCTTTCCGATTACTTCATCCTGTATACAGCCGCAATTCCTCCGATCCAGTGGCATATGACAAGCGCTTATACTGCTTCCGACATCGGCATCAGGACGAGGCAGAAGGCCCTGGCACTCATCGACCGTTATGTGGATGCTTACAGCGGCATGCTCTCTAAGACCGACTGGCTCTCGGAGGGCACACGGAAGGCCGCGATAGAAAAGCTTGGCCAAATGGGAAAGATCTTCATCTGGATTGACGAGCATTCTGACACCTGGGTGCCTTCCTATCTGGCTGCGGAGGAGGGCGGCACCATCTTCCAGAACATCACCCGGTATTATCGTTCCATCCGTACTTCGGTTAACGAGCTGGTGAATGCTGCATCAGGTGATCCTTCTGCCTCCTTTGTGTACGCGTGTGGGCCGATGTGCGACAGCGCCTTCTATCAGCATGGCATCAATGCGTTCTATATTCCATTGGGCGCCATGATGGACGGCACATTTGCCCAGGCGGACACCCTTGAAGAGCAGATGGGAAACTTAGGCGTTTTCATCGGTCATGAAATTTCCCACGCCTATGACAACTACTACAGGAAATTCGTCAGCAGCGTACCGGAAAGCGAGGTATGGACGGAGGAGGACAAAGCCGCTTTCGATGCGCGCCTGGAGGCGATGGCCGATCTGGTGGGCGGCTATGAATATGGGCCCGGTCTGAGCCAGACCGGCGCGAACATTGTCCGCGAGGCCTGCGCCGACAACGGCTTCATGTGCTGCAGCATGGCCATTGCCGCTGAAGAGCCGGATTTCGACTACGACCTGTTTTTCCGCACCTATGCATACAGGTCGGCCTCGGTGACCACCAGGAGGTTCTATAACGAATATTGCCTGGATGAGGTGCATCCCATCGGCCGGGGACGTATCAATCCGCAGCTGATGTGCTTTGACGAGTTCTACGACACCTACGGCGTTACCGAGGGCGACGGCATGTACCTTCTCCCGGAGAAACGCATCCGGTTCTGGGGCGAAAACGCCAATCCGTGAGGAAGGCAGGGAAGAAAACCGCTGCCGTTCGGCTTTTCATCAATGGCATCATTCTCTTTATCCAATGCTCAGAAGGAGGCCGTACCCGCATGCGCAATATCGGCATTTTTGCCCACGTGGACGCAGGAAAAACCACCCTTTCCGAGCAGCTGCTGATGCATTCCGGGGCAATCCGCCGGGCGGGAAGCGTCGATGCGGGTACGGCCCATACCGACAATCTGCCGGTGGAGCAGCGTCGGGGCATTTCGGTGAAGGCCACCTGCGTCAGCCTGACCTGGAGGGGCGTGCGCATCTGCCTGATCGACACCCCCGGGCATGTGGATTTTTCCGCCGAGGTGGAGCGCTCCCTGTGGGCGCTGGACGCGGCGGTGATGGTAGTCTGCGCGGTGGAGGGCGTACAGCCCCATACGGAAACCCTCTTTCATGCGCTGCAGGAGCAGGCCATTCCTACGCTTTTCTTTCTGAACAAAACGGACCGCGAGGGCGCGGATCCGGGGCGCGTGATGGCGCAGATTCGCCGCCTGCTCACCCCGGACGCAGTGTTTCTTGCGGATGACGAGGCTGTGTGCGAATTTGTTTGCGCGCAGGATGATGATCTGCTGGAGAAGTACCTCTCCGGGGAAACCATTGCGCCTGACCTGATCCGGGAACGCCTGGCGGATATGTCATGCCGCGCCGCCGCGCATCCGGTGCTGTGCGGCTCAGCCCTGCGGGACGAGGGCGTCCTCCCACTGCTGGACGCCATGGTGGACCTTCTGCCGCCGCCCGCTACGGATGGGAAGGCGCTGTGCGGCGTGGTGTTTGCCTCTGCCCAGGATCGGGTGCTGGGCCGGGGCGTGTGGGTGCGCCTGTACGGTGGAACCATTGAGAACCGCGCGCCCATCACCCTGCCTGCTGGGCTGGATCCGCTGACGGGCGAGGAAAAGCTGGTGCAGCGGAAGATCACCCAGATTCGCCGGGTGGACGGCAGCGATGCGGGAAGCCTTGCCGCGGGGGAAATCGGCGTGGTGTACGGTCTGGGAGATGTGAGGGTGGGGCAGATTCTGGGAGATGCCGGGCTTCTGCCCCGGCGCGTGGAGCCC
>CAMDVP010000050.1 GCA_945877525.1 uncultured Clostridia bacterium
TTGTGCAGTACCGTTATCTGCTCCGCCAACTGGTGAACAGGGATTTCCGGGTCAAGTACAAGTCTTCTTCATTGGGCATGATATGGAGCTTCCTGAATCCCCTGCTGACCATGCTGGTCTATCTGGTGGTGTTTTCTACGCTGTTTAACAGCAATATCGAGAATTTCCCAGTGTACCTGATGGCTGGCATCGTTTGTTTCTCTTTTTTTGGTGAAGCAACAAACCTGGGCATGTCCTCCATCGTGGGCAACAGCGCACTGATCACCAAGGTTTATATGCCTAAACTGATTTATCCCCTGAGCAAGGTGCTGTCGTCAGCCATTAACCTGTGCATTTCCTTCATTCCGCTAATGATTGTGATGCTGATTACGGGGGTGTCCTTCCACAAAAGCCTGCTCCTGCTGCCGGTGGTGGTGGTGTACCTCATCCTCTTCTGCTTCGGGGTATCGCTGATTCTATCCACGCTGAACGTGTTCTTCCGGGACACGGCTTTCCTGTGGGGTGTGGCGCTGACCATGCTGAACTTCCTGACCCCCATCTTCTACCCTGAAAGCATCATCCCGGCAAATCTGATCACGATCTTCCACATGAATCCGCTGTACCAGATCATTTTCTTCATGCGCACCATCATCCTGGACGGATGCTCGCCAACACCCATCACCTACCTGTACTGCACGCTGTCAGTTGCAGTCACGCTGGCGGTTGGGCTTTGGGTGTTCCGCAAAAACCAGGATCGCTTTGTGCTGTATCTGTAAGGGAGGCATAGACAAGAAATGGATTCGATCATTACGGTTGAAAACGTGTCCATGCGCTTCCGGATGGACAAGAACAAAACCACCAGCCTGAAGGAATGGGTCGTGACGCATCTGCTGGGCAAGCAGCAGTACGAAGAGTTTTCCGCGCTGCGCGACGTGAGCTTTGAGGTGAAGCGCGGGGAAATCGTCGGCATTATCGGGCGCAACGGCGCAGGCAAAAGCACGCTGCTGAAGGTAATTTCCGGCATCTTCAAGCCCACCTCCGGCAAGGTGGTCACCGCAGGCCGGGTCGCGCCGATGCTGGAGTTGGGCAGCGGCTTTGACATAGAGCTCTCCGGGCACGACAACATCTTCTTGAACGGAGCCATTTTGGGGTTTTCTGAAGAATTCCTCAAAAGCAGGTATGACGAAATCGTTGCCTTCTCTGAACTTGGCGAGTTTATTGACATGCCGCTGAAGACATATTCCTCAGGCATGCTGGCGCGGCTGGCGTTCTCCGTGGCCACGATGATTGAGCCGGAAATTTTGATTGTGGACGAAATCCTGTCGGTGGGCGACGCGGCGTTTCAGAAAAAAAGCCGTGCCCGTATGATGGACATGATGTCCGGTGGCACAACCGTGCTGTTTGTTTCCCATTCGATGAATCAGATCCGTGAGATGTGCGAACGGGTGATTTGGTTGGAGCATGGGCAGGTACGGGCTATCGGTGAAACGCACGAAGTATGCGACCAATATGAACAGAACACGGAGAGGCACGCATAAGGGCGGACGCAGCCATGCCGACAGCGGTTAAGCAGGAGGGGAAAGGTTTGCAGAAGGCGCAGGAGAGGATCAGTCATGTGCTGCTGGTTTATCGCCAGATGATCCCTTCCATCCGATTGTGCGGTCATTGCCAGATGGAGCACCTGGCGCGGGAGGGGAAGATTGAATACCGCGCTGTACAGGAAATGAAGCTCCAAAGCAGCGACCTGAATTGGGCGGACGTTGTGCTGCTCGGCAGGCTGGAAAGCTGGTATGAGTATCGCCTGGCAAAGAAGCTGCATGAAGCGGGCAGGCAGCTGATTTACATCATCGATGATGATCTGCTGAACATCCCGCAGGAGCTCGCCAGCGCAGCCTGCTATGGCCGGGCAGAAATCCGTGAGCAGATTCGCGGGATGATCGGGATGAGCGACGCGATTCTCTCCCCTTCCCCGCTTCTGCTGGATCAATACGCGGCAAACGGGCGCCGGGCGATTCAGGTAGAGGAGCCTGCGATTGATCCCGTGCCTTACAGGCCGCATGACCCAAAAGAGCCGGTGAAGATCGGCTTTGCGGGGTCCATTGACCGAACAGGCGACCTTGAAAGCATCCTTGGAGAAGCGCTGACCCAGCTCAAGCGAGCATATGGCGACCGGATACGGTTCGAGTTCTTTGGAGCGATTCCATCGTATGCCTGGGAACTTGGAGCAGCATGCATTCCGTACCAGAGCTCATATGATGCGTACAGAAGAACGCTGAACCGCCTTGAGTGGGATATCGGGCTTGCACCGATGCCGTCTACGCCATTCCATGCCTGCAAGCACTATAACAAGTTTATCGAATATGCGGCGGCGGGAATGATGGGAATCTTTTCAGAGACGGAGCCGTATACCCGCCTGAAGGCCATGCATGCTCCAGCCGTATTCTGTAGGAATGATTCGGCTGCATGGTACGAAGCATTGCGGTTTTACATAGAGCATCCGGAAGAAAGAGAAGCGCTGCGCAGGCGCTGCACGGAGATGGCGGAAACGCAATTCAGCGTTGCGCGCTCTGCATCCGGGATGCTGGAGGCTGCTGGAGAAGCGCTATCCCCCCGCGAAGGCAAAAGGAAAGTGACAGGCCTGCACGCATTGAGGATTCGCAGCCTTGGGCATACGGTGCTGGAAAAGTGGCGAACCTACGGTCTGCGTCTGCCACTGGTAGCATTTGAGAAGATACTGGACAGGCTTCTGAAGTATGTGACGGAGAGGGAAGCAGCGTGAGCAGCACAAATGCGGAGAAATCCATACAGGGTCGGCTCGAACAGCTTCAGGCCGCTTGCACGAAGCTGAATGAAGCCCTGAGCAGCGGCCTGTATGCGCAGATGACTGCGGAAATTCAGACGCTTCAGCGCATTCGCCACAGCAAGGGATGGAAGCTCTACCTGGGTGGACGCGCAGTCCTCTGTGCATTGCGTGAACGGCGTTTATTCAGGTTGGCCGGGAGCATCGTTCATAAAGACACTGGCGAGATTAGGGCGTCACTGCTCCGGGAAGACTGGCTCCGGCCGGTACGCAAGGCGCTTGAGGATGGAGAACGGGCGCTGGCTGAAAACGAGGCTGGGCTGCAGCAGCTGATCAAAGACCAGCAGGAAGCCATCCTGAAACTGATTGATGCCTATCAGGACGCAGGAAAGGACGCCATGGTCATCATGGCCCCGTACTTCGCCCCGGAGCGTCTGGCGGATGGTTATTTCCAGCGGGTTCAGGCAATCGACCGGCTGCTGCCGACAGAATCCCTGAAGATCTACGCGAGCTGGCTGGATGCGGACGATGTACGCGGTGTCCCGCATGTGTCCATCTGGGATGAGACACACATGGAAATCCGGTATCTGCACCCAGACGCTGCCAATGATGAGCGGATTCATCACATTGCCCTGCGCGCCGGAACGGTGTATCACCACAGCATGGCCTTCGCCAACGAACTGGTGACCCGGGATGGGGCGATCCGCAAGGCGTTCGATATGCACGGCGCATACCCGGAGGAGCTGCGGATGTATGGCCGGAGCGAGCAGGCGGAGCTTGATGAGCAGCAGGAAAAGCTGGCCATGGAGCACGGGCAATGCTTGATCTGCGTGACGCAGAGCATGGTCAGGCACCTGACGGAGAAATATGGTCGGATACCGGAGACGGTCATCCTGCTTCCGATATTTGATGACAGTCGGCTTCAGCAATGCAGCGGGCTGAAAAAGATACCATGCGAAAAAAGCGAGGTCGTCTACGCAGGCGGGATGCAGAAATGGCAGAACGTCAAGACAATGCAGGACGCTGTTCGCAGGACGGAAGGCAGGTTCCGATACCGGTTCTATACGCCGGAGCCGGGCGCGTTCTGGAAGGCATGGGGACACAGGCGGCGGCCGCGAGATACCGAGGTTTGCTCCAAGACGCCGGATGAGGTCATAACGGCCTATGCAAGCTGCGATTACGGCTTCCTGCTGCGGGATGACATAACGGTAAACAGGGTGGCATGCCCGACAAAGCTGGTAGAGTACCTGGCAGCAGGGATTGTGCCCATCCTCCTTACGGCAAACATCGGGGACTTCGTTCAGGATGGCATGGCCTATATCAGCCTGGACGACTTCCTGTCAGGCAAACTGCCGTCCGAAGCAGAGAAAGACATATTCATCAGGCAAAACATGGAGGTTGTCCAAAAGCTGAAGGAACGCTACTGTCAAGGTAAAAACGCGCTGAACACGTGGCTCGTAACAAACGAGAATAGAGAGGGAGAGAACGGATGAAAAAGGTCATGCTTGTCTTTGGAACCCGGCCGGAAGCAATTAAGATGTGCCCTTTGGCTCTGGAGCTTACCAAGTCCGAGACACTGAAGCCGATCGTTTGCGTCACTGGTCAGCATAAGGAAATGCTGCAGCAGGTGCTGGACGTTTTTCAGGTGAAGCCGGATTACGATCTGGCCATCATGAAGGAGCGTCAAACGATTACTTCTATCACGGCTAATGTTCTGCTGAAGCTGGAAGAAGTTCTCAAAATCGAACAGCCTGATATTGTTCTGGTACACGGTGATACTACTACCAGCATGGCAGCCGGTCTGGCTGCATTTTATGCGAAGATTCCTGTTGGCCATGTGGAAGCCGGCCTGCGTACATATAATAAGTATTCCCCCTATCCTGAAGAAATGAACCGTGTGTTGACTTCCCGCATTGCTGATTATCATTTTGCACCTACTGTCAATAATCAGAAAGCTCTGAAAGAAGAAGCTGTGACCAAAAACGTTTTTGTAACTGGCAATACGGTCATTGATGCTTTCCAGACGACAATTAAGTCTGATTACAAGTTCGCTAATGATGATCTGAACCAGCTGGATTTCAGCAAGAAGCTCATTCTGGTGACCGCACATCGCCGTGAGAATCTGGGCAAGCCTCTCGAGAATATCTGCAATGCGTTGGTCGAAATCTGCAAACAAGATCCTGATGTTCGCATTATCTATCCGATGCATATGAATCCTGCTGTGCATGAAATTGCTGAGCCCATCCTTTCGCAGAGTAATCAGATCAAGATCACTACGCCTGTTGATGTAATGGATATGCACAATCTGATGGACAAGAGCTTTATGGTCATGACAGACTCTGGCGGCCTTCAGGAAGAGGCACCGCATCTTGGCAAGCCGGTTTTGGTGCTGCGCACGGAAACCGAACGCCCTGAAGCTGTGGCAGCCGGAACTGTCAAGCTCTCTGGTGTTTGCAAGGATGATATCATCCATGATGCGTTGGAACTGTTGGAGCAGGGAGAGGTATATCAGCTTATGAGCCGCGCTGTGAATCCCTACGGCGATGGTCATGCCAGCGAACGTATTCGTGCAATTCTGGAAGAAAACCTCTGATTTGGCTAACGCGAACGTAACCAACAGGTGGTGAAAGGTATGCAGAAATGGCAGTGTGTGAAAGAGATGCAGCAGCTGATTCGAAACGCGAGCGACAAGCTGGATTTCTGTATATTCACAAGACAGCCGGAGGAATTCTGGCGCAAATGGAAAAGTAAGCGTCCATCCGAAGGATTAACAGTTGCGACGCGGACGCCAGAGGAACTGCGCACAGAATATTACAAACGCCAGTACGGCTTGATGTTGCGCAAGGATTGCGTAATCAACCGAGTAGCCTGCCCCACGAAACTGATCGAGTATCTCACGTATGGAATTATTCCGGTGATGAGCACGACAAATCTTGGCAATTTTGTTGCTGATGGAATGGTATATGTAACAGTCCAACAGTTGGCACAGGGACAATTGCCTTCTGAAAAAGAACGCATGCAGATGGTTTGTAAAAACCTAGAGGTTTTAAGTATTCTTAATGCAAAACAGCAAAAAGGAAAACAAGAACTTAAACAACTCTTAGGACGTCAGGCTCATTAAGCAATGCAAAACGGCGCTCTGTAAGTGTGAAGTCAATCGTCAGCCGGAGATTCTGTTTCTGATAGGAGGAGAGAATTGTAATGAGTGATTACAATTACCCCTTGGATTTAACAACTGATAACACCAATTTCAATATTCTGAAAAGGATTAGCCCAGACAGCACCGTGCTGGAAATTGGTGCTGCACATGGGCGGATGACCAAGTATCTGAAAGAGAGCTTAAATTGCTGTGTTGATATTATCGAAATCAATGAAGCTGCTGGAAAAGATGCTGCAAAATATGCAGAGCAAGCACTCCTAGGGGAGAGACAAGGAAACATTGAAGGAACAGCATGGATCAAGTTGCTCGGGCTCAAGCAATATGATTACATCATATTTGCAGATGTGCTGGAGCATCTGCATCATCCAGAAAAGGTATTGGAGACGTGTAAACGATTTCTAAAGGATACAGGATCAATTCTTTGTTCGATTCCAAACATTTGTCATGCTTCTGTAATTTTGGCCATGCTTGATGGTGAGTTTAAGTATACGGATGTAGGACTGCTGGATAGAACACATATTCGCTTCTTTACCAACACATCATTCAAAGCTATGTGCGTGGAATGCGGATATCAGATTACATACGAGCATGCGATACTTGTGCCTGCGGGTGGGAATGAAATCCCTTATGATTACTCATCCGTTTCGAGTGATATAGAAAACGCACTACGCAATAGACCTAATAATGAGGCATACCAGTATGTTTTTGAATTGGTCAAGAAGCTAGCGGGGTATCCAGAGCGAGGAATGGTTCGAGAGACTATTCCTCCGATGACCCGTAAGTGCAAATGCTTATTGAGATCTGCAGAAGATGCAGAGTTTAATGAGCATAAACAAATTCTGAAAGCAATTCTACCGGGTAAAGTGGAACTCGTATTTCCGTTACGTAAAGACGATAGAACCGATGGAGTGTATTTGCAGTTGATTGACTGTAATGCGTTAGTGCATGTTAAGAGAATCAGCTGTATAGCTAATGATAAGGAAACCGAAATTCTGAATTATGATACGGATGCTCTGCGCGTTGGCGATGAATATCTGTGCGCAGTTGATAAAGGACCCAGTATTTCGTTTTATGTGCCTTATGAATGCGAATTGTTAAAGTGTCAGTATGAGGTATTGATATATAATTCGGATATATTGAGAACAGTTGGGACGTTGATAATCAGTCAACTTGCGCAAGAACAAAAGCAATTAGTAAACCAGATTCACGGATTGAAAGCAACGGTTCAAGAGCAGAAAACGAATCTGGACGTGATGAATAGTGAAATCCAAAAGCTGGATCAGCAGTCCAGGGAATATCTGAATTGTGCCAATGATCTTAAACAACAACTGACATGTGCATTGGATAAAGTAGAAACGGTGAATGCCCAAAAACTGGAGTTTGAAAAACTGCTTGCGGAAACACGTGAGCAGAATGTCGTGTACAGAGAACAGTTAGAGAAAGCAGCGGTGTTACAAAGTCAACAGGAAAATTGTTGCATCCAACTTAAGAATAATCTATGTATAAGTGAAGATTCAAGAAAAGAACTGCTAAAGGATTACGAGGAGCTAAAACACCTTTTGGAAGAATGTCAGCAAAAACAACAGAATACTGTTGAAGTATTACAAAAGGAAGAGTTGATAAGCATGACGCTGGAAAAGAATCTTGAAGACAAGAATGGTCGCATCGCTGAATATGAAGCACAGTTGAGCGAAATGCAGCAACAGGTGACTGGGGCCCAGCAGAAGGCACAGGAAAATGAGCTGATCTGCAAGGAAGCACTCTCGAAGCTAAATAAAATGACAAAGCAGCTGCAGACAACCGCCGAGGCAAAAGCAACTGCAGAAAGCCAGATTCAATGGAGAGATCAGGAAATTCTTACTCTGCAACAGCATATCGACGATATGCAAAAGACAATTTCGTATCGTTGTGCTGCACCAATTCGTTTGGCAGGACGTGTTTTCCGCTTTGGTAAGCGTCTGACAAAAAAGGCTCTGCAGCTGTCTTGGAAAACGACGAAATTCTTTGTGCATAATGGACCGATTGCCACTGTAAAACGTGCAAAGGAATACTTGATTACACGAAAGAATAATATCTCTCATCAGAAGCAGATCAATGAGGCTGTTCAGAATGAAGATATTTGGACGGTTTTGAGTAAGTGGATAGATGAAACACCCCATGAATTCATAGACATTTTCCCTGTACCCATGGGTTGGAATACGCCGTTGTTCCAGCGCTTTCAGCATCTTTCGATCCAGGCAGGTAATGCGGGAGGCATCTCTTTTTACGGTGCGCATCCTCAGGTGGATACGGATGTTGAAACCTACAAGTTTGTATCCCCCACCCTTTGTGTGATCAACTTGCTCGATGCAGCCGTTGTAGAAAAGTTTTGGAGCATTCTAGATACAAAGCCTGGTTTGAAGTATCTGCGAATACAGTCTATTGATTTAGCAACTACAACTGAGCAGATCAAGAGTTTCCTGCGGCGAGGATATCAGATTGTCTACGAGTATATTGATGAGTTGACTCCTCAGATTACGGGTAATATTCCTGAGTTTGTCTGGGAACGGCATGAGTATGTGCTTAGAGATGAAACAATTACTGTGATCGCGACATCGGACAAACTGTTTAATCAGGTAAAGCCCTATCGTTCCCAGAATATGCTGATGCTTAATAACGGCGTTGATTATGATCATTGGCATATTGAAAAATCCATAAGGAATTGTCCTGAGGATATTCGTCATATTGTAACTCAAAACAAGATCATCATTGGTTATCACGGTGCGTTGGCGCAGTGGATCGATTATGATTTGTTGAAGAGGATTGCTGATGACGACAGATTTGTCCTTTTGCTGATTGGTTATGAACATGATGACTGCCTGAAAAAGAGCGGATTGCTTGATAAGAAGAATGTGTATTTTATCGGTTCTCGTCCTTACCAAGAATTGAGCAAGTATGCGATCTTCTATGATGTGGCTATTCTGCCGTTCATGATCAATAACATTACGTTGTCCGTGTCTCCTGTGAAAATCTTTGAATATATGGCAGGAGATAAACCCGTAGTAACCTACGCACTACCTGAATGTAAGAAGTATCAGAGCTGTTTGTGTGCGGATACGCAGGATGAGTTTATGGCTCAATTGGAAAAAGCTCTTACGTTGCGTAACGATCCCGCCTATATTCAGATGCTCCGTGAAGATGCTTTGAACAATACCTGGATTGCTATTACCAAGAAAATGATCCAGCACATACAGGAAAATCAATTGAGAATTCAATTGTTGCACGAGAGTCAGCGTATTCTCAATCCCCGGTTGAGTGACGAATATAAAGTTGCGTGTCTGGAGCAAATGGTTTTCTTGCCCAAGCATCGTGCAACAGAGTATCAGGAACTGACAAACACGCCCTATGTGCGCAAAGAGGGTGATTGTAAAGTAATTGCATATTATCTAACGCAGTTCCATCCGGATCCTCATAATGAAGCTTGGTGGGGACGAGGAACTACGGAATGGAATAATGTGTGTCGTGCGGTTCCTCAGTATATTGGGCATTACCAGCCTCGTATTCCTGGTGAACTGGGCTATTACGATTTGCGTATTAAGGAAAACATGCAGCGACAGATTGAACTTGCCAAGATGTATGGCGTTTACGGTTTTTCTTTCTACTATTATTGGTTTGACGGAGAACGTCTGCTTGAAAGGCCGCTGGAGACTTTCTTGAATTCTCCTGAAATGGATTTCCCCTTCTCAATTTGTTGGGCAAATGAAAACTGGACAAAGCGGTATGATGGCACCAATCTGGATATTCTCATGGAACAGCCTAAATCGGCTGCCAGCTACAGGAATGTAATTCATGACATGATTCGTTTTCTGAAAGATCCTAGATACATTGAGGTGGATGGTAAGAAGCTGATTACTGTCTATCGTCCTTCTTTGATGCCTGAGCATAAACAAATTCTCAGTTACTGGCGTAAGTACTGCCGAAAGCACGGAGTAGGCGAACTCTATATTATCGCTGTGAAAGAGAATATGGTTGAGACTGATTGGTTGGCTGCCGGATTCGATGCTGTTTCCGAATTCCATCCAGGTACGCTGTATACCAATCTGTTGAATATCACCCACTGCATGGAGTTCCTACGAAAGGATTTCGGTGGCGAAGTCTATTCTTATGAGGATATTGTTAAAAACCAGAAGTATTTCAAATATGATTATGCCAAGCTTTATCGTGCTGTTATGCCTATGTGGGATAATACTGCACGTCGCGATCACAAAGGCATGATCTTCGAGGGATCGACCCCTGCTTTGTATAAGCGTTGGATGAAAGACGTCATCCGTGCAGGCGCTGCACGAAAAGATTTGGAAGACAATCTGATCTTCATTAATGCTTGGAACGAGTGGGGAGAAGGTGCGTATCTGGAACCGGACAAGCGATTTGGCTATGCTTATCTGAACGCCACTAAGGAAGCAGTGGAAGAATGCAGAGAATAAATGACGACAGATGCTGGCATTGAGCAGAAGTATGATAGGTTAATCACGTGAAGCTGGTTGTTGCATCATCATTTGAGGGTATCACCAGTCTTTTGGATAGATCTATTCGTATAATTCCAACATGTAGATTTATCATCATATTGCTGGTTCTTTTGGGTATTATGCAGTGATCGTATGAGGGGAATAAGAAGTACTCGCTGGCTAGGTCAACATGATGTTTGTTTTTGCTTTGTGCGCGATATGTCGAATGGTTTTTAGGTATATTGGTAAGTACATTGAGTGAAACCACATTAAAGCGAAGAAATGTCCGTATTTTGTGATTGGTGGTATAACGAACCAGTTGCAAATTATCTTTTGGAGAATTAAGAAAGACGGAGGTGTATCCATGAAAGGCATTATCCTCGCCGGCGGCGCCGGCACGCGGCTGTACCCCCTGACCATGGTGACGAGCAAGCAGCTCCTGCCCGTGTATGACAAGCCCATGATCTACTACCCGCTGAGCACGCTGATGCTGGCGGGTATCCGGGACATCCTCATCATCTCTACCCCCGAGGATACCCCTCGCTTTGAGCATCTGCTGGGCGACGGCAACCAGTTTGGCGTGCATCTCAGCTACAAGGTGCAGCCCTCTCCCGATGGCCTGGCTCAGGCGTTCCTGCTGGGCGAGGAGTTTATCGGCAACGAGGCCTGCGCCATGGTGCTGGGCGACAACATCTTCTACGGCAACGGCTTTGGGAAAATCCTACGTGCTGCTGCTGAGAATGCGGAACAGAATGAACGCGCCACCGTGTTCGGCTACTATGTCAACGACCCCGAGCGATTCGGTATCGTTGAGTTTGACGAGAACGGCAAGGTCATCTCCGTTGAGGAAAAGCCCAAGCATCCCAAGAGCAACTACTGCATCACCGGTCTGTACTTCTATCCCAAGGGCGTTTCCGCCATGGCGCATGAGGTGAAGCCGTCCGCCCGTGGCGAGCTGGAAATCACCACGCTGAACGACATGTATCTGAAAAAGGAGCTGCTGGATGTGCAGCTCCTGGGCCGGGGCTTTGCGTGGCTGGACACCGGCACCATGGACAGCCTGGTGGAAGCAGCTGACTTTGTGCGGATGATTGAGCAGCGGCAGTCCGTCAAGATTTCCGCGCCGGAAGAGATTGCATACAAGTACGGCTGGATCAGTAAGGAAAGATTGCTGGAATCTGCGGAGCGGTACGGCAAAAGCCCGTACGGCCTGCACTTGAAGTCGGTGGCGGAAGGACGAATCAGGTATTGATATCATTTCAGAAGAGCATGGATAAGCGGCTGCAGTTTCTTGATTGGGTCATGATTGCGGTTGTTTTTGCATTGTGTACCTGCTGCGCGCTGGTGATTGATCCGGATTACTGTCCGGATGAAAGCCGCAGGAAGCTGGTGTCTGACTGGATATTCAGCAACGCAGCGCTGCCATTGGGAAACGAACCGGAGATCATCATCCCGGGCTATGGTTTTTCCTACACTGTAAGGCCCTACCTGTCGGCCATCATGGGTGCAGCATCCATGCATGTGGTATGCCATTTGACAACAGATCCAGCCATTTTGCTGGCAGCTACCCGCATTTGTAGTATTCTGTCGATCACGGCGGTTTGCTACTACTGCCTGAAAGCAGGCAGACAGCTGTTTGTCAGCAAGCATGCTGCTCGGTTGTTTGCGGGCATTGTATGCTTTCTGCCGCAGGTGATTTTTCTGGGATCGTATCAGAACAATGACGCGCTTTCACTGGCTTCCGTATGCATGATGCTGTATTATCTGGTGCTTGGCGCCAGGCAGCACTGGAATGTCTGTGCGTGCATAGGCGTAGCTTTGGGCATGGCCCTTTGTTTGCTTGCCTATTACAATGCATACGGGTGGATACTGATGGCGATAGTGTTTTGCCTCGTATCCTGCCTTCAGGACACGGAGATACCTCGCAAGCCGCTGTTCATTGCAAAACGAGCTGCGCTGATCGGCGGAATCGTGATCGTACTGGCAGGGTGGCATTTCGTTCGCAATGCGATCCTGCTGGATGGTGACTTTCTGGGGTTCCGAACAGAAGCATTGACGCGTCAACAGCTGCAGGATCAAGGGGTGGAACTGATCCGCTATACCAATCTCTATCAGGACGGCTATCCGCTATCCTACATGTTTCAGCTTTATGATGGTATGTTCCTTTCATACACATTGAAGAGCTATGTAGGCGTCTTTGGCTACATGAATATTTTCCTGCCGGAAATCATGTATGGACTGTATTTGGGAATGATCCTGATGGGGATTCTGGTGTATGCGGCTGTCTCATTCACATATAAGAAAAACCCCTTGCAAAGAAACATCATGTGGATGATGCTGGGTGCAAGCATAATCACCATTGCACTGCATATAGCACATTCCTATTTCAGGGATTTTCAAGCACAGGGGCGTTACATCCTTACAACCGCAGTATTTCTTGCATGGATGATCGCTTATGGTTTTGACCATGTAGAGGTTCGCTCCCACGGAGCAGAAGCCGCGAATCGTTGCAGTATCAGCGCTGCGCTCTTCACCAACGGCATGCTTCTGATATGGATTGCGCTCTTCGTCTGCGCGTTGACCAATACAATGAGTCAAATGTTCTAATTCGATAAAAGGAGTGAGAAAGAACTTGAAAAGAATTGACACCAAGCTGCCCGGTGTGTGCATCCTGGAGCCCGTAGTGCATGGCGACAGCCGGGGTTACTTTATGGAAACCTACTCCACCAGGGCGTTTGCCGAAGTGGGCATCAACGCGGTGTTCGTGCAGGACAACCAGTCCTATTCCTCCCAGAAGGGCATTCTGCGGGGCATCCACTTCCAGAACGTTCCCATGGCCCAGGCAAAGCTGGTGCGCGTGACGAAGGGGGCGGTGCTGGATGTGGCAGTAGACCTTCGCAAGGGCAGCCCCACCTACAAGCAGTGGGTCACCGTAGAACTGAGCGCAGAGAACAAGCGGATGCTCTTCATCCCCCGGGGCTTTGGCCACGGCTTTGTCACCCTGACGGATGATGTGGAGTTCTGCTACAAGGTCGATAACCTCTACAGCAAGGAATGCGACCGGGGCATCCGCTACAATGACCCCACCATCAGTGTGGACTGGGGCGAGGTCAACCCTGCCCTGCTGAGCCAGAAGGACACCACCAGCCCCCTGTTGGACGACAGCGACTGCAACTTCGTGTACGGCGAGATTTGAGGAGGAAGCACCCATGAGCAAGACCATCATCGTGACCGGCGGTGCCGGCTTCATCGGCAGCAACTTCGTGTTCCACATGCTGGGCAAGTACCCGGACTCCCGCATCATTTGCCTGGACAAGCTGACTTACGCGGGTAACCTCAGCACCCTGAAGCCTGTGATGGATAACCCGAACTTCCGCTTTGTGAAGGCGGATATCTGCGACCGCGAGGCGGTTTTTGCCCTGTTTGAGGAAGAGCATCCCGACATCGTGGTCAACTTCGCGGCGGAAAGCCATGTGGACCGTTCCATTGAAGATCCCGGCGTGTTCCTGCAGACCAACATTATCGGCACCGCCACGCTGATGGATGCCTGCCGGAAGTACGGCATCGAACGGTATCACCAAGTGTCCACGGATGAAGTGTACGGCGACCTGCCGTTGGATCGGCCTGACTTGTTCTTTACTGAGGAAACACCCATTCACACCAGCTCTCCCTATAGCAGCTCCAAGGCGGGCGCCGACCTGCTGGTGATGGCCTATCACCGCACCTTCGGGCTGCCAGTGACCATCAGCCGGTGCAGCAACAACTACGGCCCCTATCATTTCCCGGAGAAGCTGATTCCACTGATGATTGCCAACGCCCTGGCGGACAAGCCACTGCCCGTGTACGGCACGGGCGAGAACGTCCGCGACTGGCTGTATGTGGAGGATCACTGCAAGGCCATTGATCTCATCATCCACAAGGGCCGCGTGGGCGAGGTGTACAACATCGGCGGGCACAA
>CAMDVP010000051.1 GCA_945877525.1 uncultured Clostridia bacterium
CACCCTCATAGTATGCCTGGCCGATTTCGACCACCACCTGGTCGTCGGTGGCCATTTCGGCCGCCACGGTTTCGGCAACCTGCTCCAGTTCAGACAGACGGTCATCAGCGTTTTGATTGGATGACAGCTGGCCGAACAGACCAAGCCCGGCGGCCAGCGCAACACTCGTCATCAAAAAGACCAGCACCGCGACAAGCACAAAACTGACAGAGATTTTTCTTTTCATGATGTTTTCTTCCTTTCCTTCTGCTTGTGCAAGCACGCGCTGGGCAAGGAAGGGATTTCCTTCCAGGGAGGATAATCCCTGGTCGATGGATTCACGGACAAACGCTTTGTCCCTCTGATCACGCATCAAAGTACGCTCCTTTCAGCGCGGTGCGCAATTTGTCCTTGGCTCTTTTGAGCCGGCCTGACACCGAGGAAGGGGCAATGCCCAACGCTTCGGCAATTTCGTTTACCTGCATATTCTGATAGTAGTACAGCAGAACCACTTCACGCAGCTTCAGCGGAAGAGCGGCGATTTCGTTGGTGAGCGCTACGGCGTCATCAGAAACGCCTTCGGTTTCCCGGGTCAGTGCCAGCATATCCAGCGTTACATGGCGGCTGATATGCTTGGCCCACCATGAACGCTGCATATCCCGGCAGGTATTCACTGCGATCCGCATGATCCAGGTCTTTACGCTGCATTCATCACGGAAGGTGTGGTATGATTTCCAAACCTTGATGAATGTTTCCTGAACAGCATCCTCAGCCAGCACCCTGTCCCGCAGACACAGATAGCACATGCGCAGCAGCGCAGTCTGATAAGTGCTGACAAGATCACAGAATTGCTGTTCGGCAGTTGGATCCGGCGCCTTGATCCCTTGCATTCGCTGTTCACCTCCTCACTATCATAGACGGAGCCGATGAGCAATCATTCGTATGCAATAAAGGATTATTTGTAAATATCGTCATCTCTACCCGCTGACCGGGCTGTTCGGGCATGCCGGCGGCTGCGGAATCAGCGCAAATCCGCAGAATTGGATACGGGCAGCTGTACACGGATTCCAAATCCTTTTTCGCGGGAGATGACTTTCATGTTTCCGCCTAATTGCGCAGCGTTTTCTGCAATACTTTGAAGACCTATGCCATAGTGAATCGCTTCGTCCGAGACGCCAATGCCGTTATCCTGCACAGTGATGCTGATCTTCTGTCTGAGCAGGATGCAGGTAATCTGTATGTCTGTGGCCATGCCATGCTTAATGGCATTCGTCAGGCTTTCCTTGACGAAGGAGAGCAAAAAGCTGTCAATGGCGGGCGTGAAATTTCTGGGCCAATTTCCGAACTCTGTTCTGACGACGGTACCTGTGCAGCGCGAAAAAAGACAGGCAAGCGCATGCAGCTCGTTTTTGATCGGCAGTTCACTGTGCTCCTCTTTATGGCGAACGCTGCGCAGGGTTTCGCGGATGGAGTTCATGCCTTGGCGACCGTATTCCACGCAGTTGCTCAGCATTGCTCTTGCACGGTCAGGTTCGCGCTCGAATACTGCTTCTGTTGCCTGAAGCATCATAATCAGGTTTGTAAAAATGTAGCCGACATTGTCATGAATCTCCTGGGTAACTTCCTTTTTGGCCTGCAATTCAGATTCCGAACGGATGGTGAACATCTCGGAGGAAAGCACACGATTGATGGAATCCAGGTTGCGGTTGACCGTAACCTCTGCATCATGAGCGGCCTGCATCTGGCACTGCTTGTGAATAATCAGGCTTAGCAGGGAGCAGGCATAGACGCAGACCGCATAGAACAGGAAAGCGATAGCGTGCAGCGGAATCTCCAGGGAGGAAACGGTCAGCTTGGCATGAGCCTGAAAGGTATAGCCCATGAAAGGCGCAAGAATCAGTCCGCACACAATTTCCAGAGGCAGCGCGGCCTTGATGGGAAACATAATGGCAATGTCTGTGATAACAAGCGGTAGAAAAAAGAATTCTGAAAGGATCAGATTTTTGCAGTGGTAGCCAAGAATCTGAATATAAAAAAACTCGACAAACAGCAGATAGCGCACACACCGGGACGAGGTATCGACCAGGCGCAAAGCACCGGTGATAAGCGAAAAAGACAGAAGGCCAAACTCAAAGGTGACAAGCGGAGAGCCGGCGCAATGCCGCAGCTGAGGAAGCCAGAAAAAGCAACAGATTGCAATGCGCAGCCCGGCAGTAAACAGAACTGCCAGGCGGAGCGTCTGATTAATCTGCAGCTTCGTTTTCTGAAAAGAAAGGAGAGAAGTTTTTCTTAACATCCTCTATCACTTCCAATCGGTTGTTCGTGCCCAGCTTTGTATAGATCGAGCTGATATAGTTCCGAACGGTTGGCTCTGACAAATACAGCTCCTGAGCAATCCGGTGATTGCTGTGCCCCTCGGCAATCAGGCGAAGAACCTCCTTTTCGCGTTTGCTGAAGGAGTCGAAAATCTGCCGATAATGCTGCCTGGTTTCTTCATTGGCGGCCTGCTCTTCCGGCTTGACAAGATGTTCGATCACCTGCGCCGAAAGGAGAATCACGCCCTCATTTACGGCGCGCAGGGCGGAAATCAAATCCTGAGAGCGCATGGTTTTCAGCAGATAACCGACTGCACCGCTGCACAGGGTTGTAGAAACGTAATTCTCCTCCTGAAAGGTTGTCATGATGACGATTTTCTGCTTTTTATCCTGGCTCAGAATGGCTTTGGTGGCATCAATACCATTGATATTGGGCATGCGAATGTCCATCAGAACAATATCCGGATGCAAGGCGGTGGTCATATCAATAGCCTGCTTTCCATCGGTTGCGATGCCGACAATCCGCAGGTCATCCGTTAATGTTTCCAGCATGATCTTCAGATTTTCGGCAAACAGCAGCTGATCGTCAGCGATTAAAATCCGAATCATGTTACCTCCTTTTATACAGCGGCCATTCAGTATTTAGTATACTCATCGAAGACAAAAACGTCAATTCTCACAGGGGCTGGATGGAGAAAATGACAAATGTCACAGTCAATAGTGATGGGGGGAGGATTGCCACTTTTACATGGGGTAAGTATAATTAAATCAACAAGCTGGCGCAGAGATCCAGCGTTTTAAACAACATAGGAGGTGTATCATTCATGAAGAAAGTACTCAGCGTGTTCCTGTGCCTGACCCTGCTCGTTTCCATGGTACCGTTGGCTTTTGCCCAGGAGGAAAAGACAACGCTTTCCATCATGTATTGGGATGCAACCGACGAGAAGGAAAATGACGATTTCTACTGGTGGGTTATGCATACCTATGAAAATTGGGAGAAGAAGGATCAGGTTGCGCTGGAAATGCTGCCTCAGACAGGCAGCAGCAACGACATGTTCACCAAGGCCAACCTGATGATGCAGTCCGAAGAAACCTCTCCCGATATTTACATGGATGACAGTTTTCAGGCGGTTGCGGACTCTGCGGCAGGCTACCTGATGGATCTGTCCGATGTTCTTGCGGGTTGGAATTCCTGGAACAACGGCTCCTTCTATGAGGCGGCTAAATCCATGGTCATCGGTGAGGACGGCGGTGTATATGGCATCCCGTTTGAGACGGATGCGCGCGGCCTGTGGGTGAATACCCAGGTTCTGGCCGACGCAGGTTTGGGGGCGGAATGGGCACCCAAGTCCTGGGAGGAACTGCTTACGGGCCTGCGCCAGATCAAGGCTCAGCTTCCCGATGTGATTCCGATCTGGTACAAGCCCATCGCAAACTCCGAAGGAACGACTGTCAATAACCTGCTGCTTTTCCTGATGGGCACGCCCGACGGACTGTACGACTGGGAGGCTGGCAAGTGGAATGTGAAGAGCCAGGGTCTGCTGGATACCTTCACCTTCTATGAAACCACTGTGAAGGAGGGCCTCACGGGCACCCTGTCCGAACTGGTGAGCAGCTCCACGGAATCGTATGCGTATCAGTATCTGCGCGATGGTAAACTTGGCATGTTTGTGGGCGGCAGCTGGGTGGCCGGCAGCCAGTTTGTAAAGGGCGCCTCCTTTGAGTGGGAGGGCTATGAGAATGCGCTGAAGTTTATTCCTGTGCCGACACAGTTTGGTCAGGATGGCGGCTATGTGACGGTGTCTGGCGGCTATGCGCTGACGATTCCGGAAAAGTCGGATGCCAAGGAGCTGGCTGCGGAATTCCTGATGGCCATGATGGATGACGTGGAGGGCCTGTGCCATCGCACGATCCGAAACGGAAGCCTGGCCTGCCGCGCAATTAACGAGGCCCCGAACTACAACGAATATACAAGTCGGCCTTATGTCGAGCTGGCCACCAGCTTCCTGGAGTGGACCAAGTACCGCCCGCAGATTGGAGCGTATTCCACGGTGTCCTCGTGCCTGTCCACGGCGCTTGAAATGGTTGTTACCGGCACCTCGCCCAAGGATGCGATGAACGATCTGGCACGTGACGTTGCCAATGCGATTGGCGAGGAAAATACCCAGTCGCTGATTGAGTAATCCAGAGTTTCCCTAACATAAACACGCCTCAAACAGGCATACGGCTGTCTTTGGTAATCATTGTTGCGTAGCCTGTTTGAGGCATTTTCCTTCTTGAAAGTGGGGAATTTCCATGAAAAAACAGCCCGTGCGCAAGTTTGTGTTCCTTTTGCCGGCAACGTTGATCATCGCGGTATTTTTTCTGATTCCCGCGCTGCTCTGTGTTGCGTATTCCTTTACAGACCTTGCTCTTACGGGCAGCAATGCAAAGCAGCTCACGTTCGTCGGGTTATCAAATTACGCCAAGATGTTTGCAGACACCAAGGTTTTGCGGGCAGCGCGCAATACGGTGGTTTTCACGCTGGGATCCATTGCAGGGCAAAGTATCCTGGGCTTTTCGATTGCCTATTTGCTGCGTGAAAAACGCGTATGGGTGCGAAGAGTGGTGGGCTCCATCGTGATGATTGGATGGGTCATGCCCGAGGTGGTTGCGGCCACCTGTATGAATTCCTTTTTCGCTGACCGGGGAACGCTGAATGCGGGACTGAACCTGATAGGTATCAAAGGCATTTCATGGCTGTTCACCTATCCGATGCTGACGGTTATTCTGGCAAATATCTGGCGCGGAACCGCCTTTTCGATGATGAACTACCAGGCGGCGCTGGATGATGTGGATACATCCATCCTGGAGTCGGCGATGCTGGATGGCTGCGGAGAAATCTCCAGCATCTTTCGAATTATCCTTCCTGTGTTGAAGAAAACGGTTGCGACAAACAGTATGCTGATCACCCTCTCCACTCTTGGATGCTTCGGCATGATCTGGATTCTTACCGGTGGAGGCCCCGGAGGAAAAACCAATACGATGACCGTTTTAATGTATGTGAATGCATTCCAAAACTCACAGCTGGGCTATGGCGTTGCGATTTCCATGGCTTTGCTCGTGATCGGCGTGGTCTTTGGATTGCTTTATACACGCATGCTTGGAGAGGGAGAAAAAAATGAAGCGCAGGATTAACAGAAAAATTGCCTATCTGCTGCTGACGGTCATTGCGATTCTGTGGGTGCTTCCAATCCTGTGGATGGTGCTGGCTTCTCTTGATGGAAACGCCAATATCTTTATCAAAATACCCGATCAGATCACATTGGACAATTTCTTCCGTGTTGTTGGCGACACATCCAATCAGCTGGCCATGCTGAACAGCCTGGTTCTTTCATTCGGCGTGGCCTTCTGCGTGATGTTCGCCTCCACGCTGGCGGGGTATGTTCTGTCCCGGTATCAGTCCCGAACCACCAGGGGGTATTTGTACACGATTCTCTTTATGACAACCCTCCCCGGGACGGTGCTGATTGTGCCGGTCTACAAGATGTTCGTTATGCTGAAGTTTTATGACCGGATTGGCGGGATTATCATCTTTCTTTCCGCGACAACGCTTCCTTATTCAATCTGGATGATGAAGAACTTCATAGACAACATTCCCATTGAGATTGAAGAAGCGGCTGCTGTGGATGGAGCGGGATACTGGCAGGCGCTCTATCATGTCGTGGCGCCGCTGGTTCTTCCGGGCATATGCTGTGTGGCCATACGGGCTTTTTCGGCTGCATGGGGAGACTTCATGACGCCGTATATCCTCCTGTCATCCCCATCCAAGGCCATGGCATCCGTTACCATGTATAAATACTTTGACGCATTCTCCGTGTCCTATGGAAACCTTGCGGCTTTTTCCATTCTGTATTCCATCCCATCGGTGTTCCTCTATATTCTTGCTCAGAAATTCATGTCCAAGGGCTTTGCCATGTCCGGCGCAAACAAGGGATAAAAATGTGAATGAGGTGAATCGTCATGAATAGCCGCTTGATCTTTCGGGAGCTTTGCCAAAACGCGGAGCAGAACAGCTGGATGATCCGTATCCTGACGGAAGTGGAATACCTGCTATGCCTGTATGAAGCCCTGGAAAAACCGCTGCCGGCGGTATTGGACGAGGTGATAGCCGAACTGGCGGCGACATTGCAGCAGCAGGGGACGCTTACCCGGCAGGATGTGATGGTCGCCGAGGAAAAGCTCCAGCCGCTTTCCTCCGAAGCAAAGGAAATCAAAATGTTCTGTGTGGCGCACGCCCATGTCGATATGAACTGGGAGTGGGGACTGCCGGAAACGGTTGGCGTGGTGATAGATACATTTCAGACCATGCTGGAAATCATGGAGGAGTATCCGGAGTTCACCTTCTCACAGTCCCAGGCTTCAACCTATCAGCTGATTGAAGAATACTGCCCATCCATGATTCCGGCGATCAAACAGCGGATTCAGGAGGGCCGCTGGGAGCTTACCGCCTCCACATGGGTTGAGCCGGATAAGAACATGGCCGGGTCAGAGGCGATGGCTCGTCACATCCTGTATACCAAGCGGTATTTGTCCAGGCTCTTTGACGTGGACGCAAATCGCCTGGAAGTGGACTTTGAGCCGGACACCTTTGGTCACAGTGCGAATATACCGGAAATTCTGCAGCAGGGCGGGGTCAAATACTATTATCATTGCCGTGGAAGACGTGAGGGCGATACGAAAATATACCGCTGGCAGGCGCCGTCCGGGGCGGAAATTCTCTGCTTTGAAGAGCCGTACTGGTATTCCTCGGAAATCGCAGCCAATATTGTTCTGCCGCTTCCCAAATTCTGCAAGGAAAACAAAACAAAGGCTTTTTTGCAGATTTACGGCGTAGGCGATCATGGCGGCGGCCCTACGCGCAGGGACATTGACAAACTGATTGAGATGAGCTCATGGCCGCTGATGCCTTCCATCCGCTTCAGCACGCTTCATGAGTATTTCCATCAACTGGAGCTGGACCGTGAGCATTTTCCTGTGGTTCAGGGCGAACTGAACTGCCTTTTCACTGGATGCTATACCTCGCAGGCGCGACTGAAGCAGGCCAACCGAATCGGAGAGGAACGCCTGTATGATGCGGAAATGCTTGGCGTCTGGGCTATGCAGGCGGGAGATACATCCGTGTGCCATGCCAACTATGAAAAGGCGTGGCAAAAGGTGCTGTTCAATCAATTCCATGATATCCTTCCGGGTTCGTGCATTGCGGATTCATGCCATCAGGCCTTGGGCTATTTCCAGGAGGCGCTGTCCTACGGTGTTGGCAATGCCAACCGTGCCATGAAATATCTCGCCGGCCAGATTGCGACCGATCAGTTTGGCTTGTCAAAACAGCCAAAGGCTTTGGCCAATGGCGCGGGCGTTGGATACAACATCATGAAATCCAGGGGATACGGGATCAATGCCGGCTCACAGGACTATGGTTTTTCAACAACGTCTCACGGCGATGGAACCGTTCGCGTGTTTCTGTTGTTCAACACCACCCAATATGACCGGCAGGGCAGCGTGGAATTAACCCTGTGGGATTGGCCATATCCGCTGAGGATGACGGAAATTGTCAACCTGCGTCAGGAACAGCTGCCGTTTGACGTTCGGGAAGAGGGGATCCATTACTGGGGTCATCATTTCGCGAGATTGATTACCTGCGCGCAGGTGCCGGCAAACGGCTACACCTGCATTGCCGTTCGCTATTCACCTTCAAGGCAGCCGCTCCCCATTGCGCACCCGGAGTATGGTCAAACCCCGGATGCACCGCTGGCCTGGCACAGCAGCTTTACCAGGCCCTCCATCAATACGCCCCGTGTGACGCGGATAGTGGATCAGCCTATTGTATTGGAAAATGAGATGATCCGTGCGGAGCTCGCTCCGGAAACGATGCACCTGGTATCCCTGGTGGACAAGCGGACGAACGCGCGGCTTATAGATCAGCCCTCTGCATTCTTCCGCCTGATTGATGAATCCGACTACTATAAGCGCTCAGCCTGGACCATAGGGCCTTATGGAAAGGTGCAGGACATCAATCAGTCCTGCATGCTTCGGGTGGAGGATCGTGCCCTGGACGGAGTTCAGCCGTATGTCCGCTATGTGCTGGAGTTCTCCTCGTCAAGGGTCGAGACAACCATTTCACTTGCGCCGCACAGTGCAACCCTGCGCTACTCGCTAAAGGTGCTCTGGCGGGAATTCGGGGAAGAAAGAAAAACCACGCCGCTGCTGCAGTTCTATGTTCCGTTTTCATATGAAGCGGCAGGCTATCGCTATGATATTCCCTGCGGCCATTTGGATCGTGAGGCAGTTGGGCATGATGTTCCGGCAATTCGCTATGCGGCGCCTGTTCCCAGCATGCAGAAATCCACCATCAGCCTGACCACGGATTGCAAATATGGCTACCGCGGCGTCCACAACAGTCTGACCGTAAATCTGCTGCACGCCTCCTATTTCCCTGACCCTTGCCCGGATATTGGAGAGCATACTATCGAGCTTGGCATAACGGCCATTCAGGATATTGATAGCCAGGAGGCGGTGGAAAGCGCTGTCGAATTTGCGCATCCGATCATCGCGTATTCCGCACCGATCCATGCGGGTAATCTTCCCTGCGAGAAGAGCTTTTTCCACGTGGAAGGGGGCGCACGCCTGATTGCCGTGAAGCGCTGCGAGGATCATGCGAAGCGCATCATCCTGAGACTTTGCCAGGAGGGGCGGGAGAACACAGCGGAAATACGGACTGACGCAGAAATCCAGGGCGCCTGGCTTATGGATCTGACAGAGCAGGAGGCGACGCCCATCGCATTTGAAGCGCACAGGCTTGCGCTGCACCTGCCAAAGCATGCTGTGCGCACGGTTTGCCTGTCATTCTGTCCGGAGGAGGAGTAAGGGCAGATCGCATCGAATCATGCTGTACGAATGGTTTGCCTGATATTCCACCTGAAGGAGGAGCCCCAACGTGAAGCACCGAATTGTGGTCATCAGCGTGGATGCGATGGTTTCAGAGGATGTGCCCGAGCTGCTGAGCATGCCCAACTGTTCTGCGCTCTTCAAGCAGTGCTTATATGTGCAGAGGATGAAGACGGTTTATCCGTCATTAACGCATCCTGTTCATGCTTCGCTCATTACCGGTCAGACCTGCGGTAAAACAGGCATTGTCCATAATGAGCATTTTGATCCATTCTGTCCGGCGCCGGTCTGGTACAACAAGCTGGATGAAATCCGCTGTGAGACGCTTTTTCATCAGGCGCATCATGCCGGGCTGAGGGTTGGCGTGTCAAGATGGCCTGTGACGGCGCAGGGAAACAGCTGCATTGATTATCTTATCCCGGAGATTCTGGATTCTGATCTTGCGCAGGGAATTCCCATGGAGCAGGCGCTGGCGAAGGGCGGCTCTGCACCCATCATGTCATCCATTGTACAGCCTAATCTGCATCTGCTGGACAACGGCAATGCTCGCCCTGGATATGATGCGTTCAGCGCGGCTTGTGCGGCGGATATGATTCGTATCTATCAGCCGGATCTTCTGTTTACCCACTGGGGAATGGTGGATTCCGCAAGGCATCGGTATGGCTTGTTTGGGCCGCACATCAGCCATGCGCTGGAGTGGACGGATCAATGGATTGGTCTGCTGGCAAAAGCGGCGAAGGATGCAGGCGTTTTTGAACAGACGAGCTTTGTTGTCCTGAGCGATCATGGGCAGCTGGCGTTTTCGCAGGAACTCCGTCTGAACAGCCTTTTCCGGGAAAAAGGTCTGCTGGATGTGGACGAAAATGGACAGGTGCGTGATTATCGGGCATACGCGCACAGCTGCGGGATGGGAGCACAGATTTACCTGAAGGATGCTTCCGATCAGGAACTGACGAACGATACGCAGCGGCTGATTACAGAGGAATTGCGCAGCCGGACGGGAACTGATTTTGAAGTTTTGACCCGGCAGGAGGCCGAGGAACGGTTTGGCCTTTTTGGAGATTTTTCCTTTGTGGTGGAAACGGATGGGAAAACCAGCTTTGAGAATGAGGCTGTGGGCGCGGTGATGCAGCGGCTGGATGCAGGAAAAGAACGGGAACTGCTTGCCACGCACGGTCACATGCCGGATAAGGGACCGCAACCGCCGCTTCTGGCTGCTGGCCCCGCCTTCAGATGCGCTACGCTGGAAGAAGGAAATGTGCTGGAGGTTGCACCCACGCTTGCGGCAATCATGGGAATCGGGGAGAGTGGAAAAGCGGTCAGGGAGGATTGGCTTGCTTGAAAGGATGGATCCGCAAAGCATCCGCATACCGCATCGCCTGAAGGATACCGCTATGTCACTGCGGGCTGGAACAGAAGAACCTTCTGCGGCGGCAGTGGACAAGGTTGAACAGGGTTACATGCGGGCAGACCATGCCCTGTCATTCCATGAAACGGTGATGTATCTATCATTCCCGGAATCAGAAAACAGCTTCCTTCGCAGCACAGGGTCTGCGCGGGAAGCTGTTTTTTCATGGTTGCAGCTGCTTTGAACGATTATGTACGGAAGAAGTTTTCTGCTTTATATCATATTCCCGCGCGAAGGCGATGTGCATGCCTCTGCATTGTTTGGAACAAGGAATTGGCCAAAGATCGTGAGGAACGTTTGAAGAGATTCTGAAACATGGGCAAGATGCTTCCGTGAGAGAGTGGCAATATTTCAGGTTTTGTGCTATACTGTGTTTGTAGCTTATATTCTTTGTCATAATTCCTGTGATGATGATCCCGTCATAACAGACTTTGCTCCGGACTTCCTCCCGGAGATTTTCCCCTGGAACCATTATCTTTCTGCCACAGAGGAGAAGGTTATGAAGCAGCTGCTTATTCGGTTTCGATCCGGCTTTTTGATCTACGCATCCATCGCCTTGATTTCCATCAGCCTTGGTCTGCTGGGTTCGTATTTTCTGTGCGGCAGCATGCGCCGTCAGCAGGAGGCGGCAATTCAGGCGCATTTGCTTACGGAAGCTTTGGAGTTCAAAAACCATTACAAAAACCTCAATACGCTTTTGTCATTGGGTTATCAGAAATTACGCTCCCAGGAGATTGTGGATATAGATTCCGCCGATACCAATCGCTATTCGCTTTATAAGGCTCGGGAAACGCTGCTGGAAATATGCTCGGGCATGTCTGGTGAGGATGCGCTGCCCATTCAGGAACTGATGATGTATTTTACCCGCTCCAACCTGGCTGTAACAACAAAAACGGTCTATTCATTAAGCAATCTTGCCGCTCTGTATTTTCAAACAAAGGAAGAGAGCATCACCAATATGCTCGATGAGTTCCTTACTTCCGGCTTGTCGCAGACGATCAGCATCCTGGAAAATGAAAGCAATCATTTCTGCCTGTATTTGCGCCGCTTTACCGTGTTGGGAAGTAAGGAATGCCTTGTTGGCATGGCCGTACTGGCCAACGAAACATTCCGCTTTGATTCCGTGTATGATGGCAATGTATACATCGCTACGGCCAACGGCCACTGCTTTGATCAAAGCGGGATGCTGTTCCAGTGGCCTGGGTATGGATTGCTGGATGAAACGCCCATTGGCTGGACAGACGAAGCAGGCAGGGAATACCAGGTCATCAGCGTGCCGGTTACGCCGGGTTATCGGTTGGCCATTGCCATTCCGCAGACGGTTTACAATCGGAATATCCATCTGGTGGGTATTCTGATCATGTTCATTACGCTTGGAGCGGGGATGATTCTCAGCCTGACGCTGTTTCATGCACGCCGCCGCTATAACCGCAGCATGACGCAAATCGGTGAATTGCTTCATCTGTCCAGCGAGAATCAATATGCCCATGGCCTTGGCAAGGCTGAATTCGACCGAATATGCCAGAGTCTGACGCATTTGATTCATCAAAACGATAATCTTGCCCAACAGAACGCAATGGTTCAGAAGCAGGTGGAGAGCAGTCGCGCACTCATGCGCAATAGCTTTATCCTCATGTTTTTACAGGGGAGGGTGGAACCGGACGAGCTGGATTCCATGCTATGCTTCTACAACATGAAGACGGAATACGAGCGTTACCGCGTAATGCTTCTGCAAATTGACGGCTGCGGGCTGACCATTGAGGAAACGGACAGCGCTCTGCAGGCACTTTTCACTGCGGCTTCAAGCATTATGCTGGATTGCGCCTGCGAAACCTGTATTGTCGACAGCAAAACCGTTGGACTGCTGTATATGTGCAATCTTGCGCAGAAATGCGAAACGGATGATAAGGTGAGGCAGTATGCTGCGCATTTGACAACCGTTATGCGCGAAAAGCATGGCGTCCGCATTTCTGCAGGACTTGGAAGATCGGTTCGGGATATTCATAGCTGCCATTTGGCCTATCATTCCGCGCGCATTGTGCTTATTTGCAACACCCGCAGCGGATTGCTGGGAATGAATCTCAGCGATACAATTACAGATGAGGACAGCCAGTCGCTGATGAATATCCTGCATGCAGTTGAAGCGGGCAACACGGAGCAATGTTTGACCTTCTTTGACGCAATGTTCCAGCCGGTTGACGAGGACAGCAACTACACTGTGCGCCAGCGCTCCAATGCCATTATGCTTTTCAACCTGCTTGATGACACTGTTAATGGCAATACCCAGCTGAAGAAGCTGTTTTCCAGGGATGACGCGTTCAATCAGCAGCTCAGTCAATGCATCACACTGGATGAAATTCTGAAGCTCATTCGTCTAATGCTGGAGAGAGCCTGTCAGGCAATCGCATCTTCTGATGAAAACCACAGCAAGCTTCTGATCAATCGCGCCATCCAGATTCTCCAGCAGCGCTTTACTGATCCGGGCTTATCCCAGTCGGAAATAGCTGACGCCCTGGGCATCAATGCCGCGACGCTTTCCACTCGGTTCAAGTCTGTTGTGGGCGTCAACATGTCCGCCTATCTTCGGGCACTGCGCATTGAACGTGCCAAGCAGCTTCTGGAGGACACGGCGCTGCCCCTCGAGACGGTGGCTGAGCAGACAGGATTCGGTTCCATCAAAACCATGTATCGTGTTTTCAAAACCGAAACGGGTACAACCCCCGGACAGTACAGAATGTCGAATAATTCTTGATTTTTACCAAATAGCACGGTAGAAAAAAGATGAGAATTCTGAAGGGCTCTCATCTTTTTTTTCTTTGTTTATTTCGTTGCAAAAAAGTGCCTCTTGTCAATTGCACATTGGTTCCTTATCATAAAACCAACAAAGCGGAAAACCGAATGAAAGGCGGAATGAACGGCATGAAAGAAGCAATGGCTCCAGTTGTTCCCAAAAAGACATTATGGGAAAGGATCCGAAAGGATTTCAGCATCAACCACACCTTCTATGTGATGCTGATCCCTCTGCTGGTATTCTATTTCGTTTTTCATTACTATCCTATGTATGGTGCGCAGATCGCCTTCAAGAACTTCTCCATCGGCAAGGGAATTGAGGGCAGTCCCTGGGTAGGCTTGAAGCATTTTGATCAGTTCTTTAAGTCCATCTACTTTGAGCGGCTGCTGAAAAACACCCTGCTGATCAATGTTTTTGATATTATCCTGGGATTCCCTCTGCCGATCCTGTTAGCGCTTCTGCTCAACGAGGTTCGCTCTAATGCGTACAAGCGCACGATTCAAACGGTTACATACCTTCCTCATTTTATCTCCACGGTGGTGCTTTGCTCGTTGGTGCGTGAGTTTACTTCCCGTACGGGCCTGATTAACAACCTGATTCAGTTGTTTGGTCATGATCCCATCCTCTTTCTGCAAAAGCCCGAGTGGTATCGAACGGTATTTATCGGGTCGGGCATTTGGCAGGAGTGCGGCTGGAACTCTATTATCTATATGGCGGCGCTTAGCGCTATTGATGTGGAGCAGTACGAGGCTGCCCGAATTGACGGCGCTAACCGCCTGCAGCAGATATGGTATATCACGTTGCCTGCACTGCTGTCGACCATTGTCATTATGCTGATCATCCGGTGCGGAAAAATCATGAATGTTGGCGCTGAAAAGACGCTTTTGCTCTACAACCCTGCCACTTACAAAACGGCGGATGTTATATCATCAT
>CAMDVP010000052.1 GCA_945877525.1 uncultured Clostridia bacterium
GGTGATGGTCACCACGGTACCCTTGCCGCAGTTGTCATAGACCCACTTGGCATCGGCCACGCTCAGGCGGATGCAGCCGTGGGAGGCGCGCTTGCCCAGATTTTTGTAGCTGGACACCGCCAGATCCATGGTGCTGACGCTGTTGTAAATCACGGAATGGAAGGCGATGGAAGCGTTGATTTTCGTCCAGTACTGGGCATAGCTGCCCCAGGTGGGGAAGTAGCACCATCTGGCCGTGCGGCCGGACAGCACCCAGTCGCCCACATCGCTGGGGTTCTTCTTTGTGCCGGTGGAGCAGAGCATTTCGCGGATAACGACGGTATAATCGCCGTTTTCATCCCGGCCATAGACGGTGGTCACCTGGTTGTTCACGTCCACCGTGATGGCAAAGGGCGGCGGGGTGGGTGTCGCGGTGGGCTTGGGCGTGTCGCCGGGCAGCACCACATAGGGATCGTTGAACAGGGCATTCCAGGTCATCTCGCCCACAATGCCATCGGCTTTCAAGCCATTCTGGGTCTGGAAAGCCTTCACCGCGCGGTAGGTGTTCACCAGGAAATTGCCGCTGATAGGCCCGTCATAAAAGCCCAGGTCGGTCAGGCGGGTCTGCACCTGCTTCACATCCGCGCCGGTGTCGTTGCGGGCCAGTTGACGGGGGAAGGGCACCTCGCCATCCTCCGCCGCGCCTGCGGGAGCCGAGCCGTCCTCCGCCACCACAAGGCCGCCTTCCTCCGGCGCAGGGGTCTGGCTGGGCTGAGCCGTTTTCGCCTGGCGGGACAGCGCGTCCCCGGCATACAGCATGGCCTGGGTATCCACATCCGCCTCACCTGTGGCGGTTAGCCCGCTTTTCTCCTGAAAGGCGGATATGGCCGAACGGGTACCCTCCAGGTAATTGCCGCTGATTTTCCCGGTATAGTAGCCCAGGGCCGTCAGCCGGGTCTGCAGCCGCTTCACATCCTCACCCGAGGAGCCGTAGCGCAGGGGGCGGTAGGGCGTGGCATACAGATACGCCTGGGTTTCCGCATCCGCCACGCCGGTAGCCTCCAGACCAAAATCCGTCTGGAAGGCCGCCACAGCCGCCTGGGTTCCCTCCCGGTAGCGGCCGGACAGGTTGCCCGTGTAGTAATACAGGTCGGTCAGCCTCTGCTGCAGCTCCCGCACATCATCGCCCTCATCGCCAAACTGCAGGCTGCGGCCCTCGACCACATCGCCCGTCACCACATTGCCGTTTTCGTCCTGCAGCACCACCTCTCCCTCGCAAAGGGCGGCGAAGGGCAAAAGCAGCAGGGCCAGCAGCAGGATTATCCATCGCTTCATCATCAAGCACCTCAGCGGTTCATATGCTCCAAAATGGAATCCTTTCCATTATAAGCGGGTGAAGGGAAGGTTGCAAGTCTTTTGCAGTAGATTTACGATTCCGCGCCGCTTATGCTCCCGTGGATCCAAACCCTCCGGTGCGGCCTTCTGTGACCGTCTCCTCCTCCGCCAGGCCAAAGGGCACAAAAATCCCCTGGCAGAAGCGCTCTCCCGGATGCAGGGTCACCTCATGGTCGCCGCCATTGACCAGCATAACCAGAATGTGTCCCTCGTTTTCGGCATGCACGTAATCGCCGTCGATCACCCCGATGGTGTTGGCCAGGCGCAGGCCGTGCTTGCGGCCCAGGGAGCTGCGGGGGCAGTTGAGCAGCACCCAGCCCGGCTCCATCCATACCCGAACGCCCGTGGGAATTACAGCGGTGTCCCCGGGACGGAGCGTTACCTCCACCGGACACACGAAGTCGTATCCCGCGCTGCCGGCAGTGGCCCGGCGGGGCAGCGGAATCTCCCCTGCCGGCAGGCGCGCCGCAAATCCGGCCGCGTCCTTCTCATACTGCGTTTCCGACACATGCCCGAAGCGCGCCATGCTCATGGGTTTTCCTCCTTCCAGGCTGTGTAAGCGTCGGCCAGGCGGCCCAGCTCCGCAAGGGTCAGCCGCTCGCCGCGGATTTTCCCGTCAAGCCCCGCCTGCGCCATCAGGTTAAGCGCATCCTCCCGTCCCATGCGGAAGGTGGCGCACAGGTTGTTGGTCATGGTTTTGCGCCGCAGGGCGAAGGCCGCCCCCGCCACCCGGAAGAAATCCTCCTCGCTGCGCACAGCCACCGCAGGCTTGTCCCGCATGTGCAGAAGCACAAAGGCGCTGTCCACCTTCGGCGGGGGCGTAAAGCAGGCGGCGGGCACGTCCATGGCCAGCTCCGGTTCGCAGAAATACTGCGCCCTCACCGCCAGCATACCCCAGCCCTCTTCTCCGGGGGCGGAAAGCAGCTTGTCCGCCACCTCCTTCTGCACCATCAGCGCCATGCGCCGGATGGGCACCCCGCAGCTGAGCAGCAGGGTAATCAGCGGCGTTGTAATATAGTAGGGAATGTTGGCCACCACGGAGATGGGCTTTTGCAGCGGCGATGTCACCTCCCGCAGGTTCAGGCTGAGAACATCCCCCTGCACCAGGGTGAAATTCGACTTTTCCCGCAAAAAAGCCTCAAGCAGCGGAATCAACCGCTCGTCCAGCTCCACGGAAAGCACATGATGCGCCGCGTCGCACAGGTGGGCGGTCATGCTGCCACTGCCCGGGCCGATTTCCAGCACATCGTCCTGCTCCGTCACCCCGGACGCGGCCACCAGCGCCTGCAAAAGCGCGTCGTCATAGATGAAATTCTGCCCCAGCCCCTGCTTGTAGCGCAGTTGGCTGTCCCGAATGCGTTCCTTCGTCTTGCTCATAGCGCCTCACACAAGCCCTCCCAAGGAAGGCGGATTGTTGTATCTGAAAGCCCGCGCGGCTTTCTGTACCAGTATACCACATTGCGCCGCGGAAGAAAACCGCAAACTTCGCCGTGCCTTGCGCAGGAGCTCGGTTTGTGGCATAATGCACACAGGAGGCGATCCATCATGCAGACCGTGCGAATCCTCGGCGCCCGCGCAGGGCAGGCGTTGCCCTTTCTCATTGGCGAAATCGGCGCATGCCGCGCCCGCAGCTGCCGTGTGCTGCTGCTGGTACCGGAGCAGTATACCCTGCAGGCCGAGCGCGAGCTGGTGGATGGACTGAAGCTGCCCGGACTGATGGACATCGACGTTTTGTCTCCCCGGCGGCTGATGCGGCGGGTGCGGGAGCACGGCGGGCGCGACCCGCTCTCTCCCCTGGACAGCCGGGGACGGGCCATGGCGCTGAGTCAGGCGCTGGCCATGTGCCGTGAGGAGCTTTCCTATTACCGCCGGGTATGGGCGCAGCCGGGGTTGCCGGACAAGCTGTCCAGCCTACTGGGCGACATGCAGCGCTGCGGCATAACCCCCGATGCGCTGCGGGAGCATGCCCAGTCCCTTTCCACCGGCGCAACACGGGCCAAGGAAACCGACCTGGCACTGATCTGGCAGACCTACGAGCAGCTGCTTTCCGGCCGCTTTGCCGATGAAAGCGCCCAGCAGGAGGAGCTTGTGCGCCGCCTGGCCCCCAGCGGCGTGGTGGACGGTGCAGCGCTGTTTGTGTATGGCTTTGATGTTCTGCAGCAGCCCATGTGCGCCCTGCTGGCCCAGGCTGCGGCGCTGGCAGACAGCCTGACCGTCACCCTTACCATGGACGCGAAGGAGGCCGCCGACGGGCGCATTTTCCTCACCCAGCGGCGCAGCGCCGCCGAGCTGATCCGCCAGCTGAACGCGCGGGAGATTCCCTGGGAGCTGCGTTACCTGCCCTACCGGGAGCAGCCGGAGAAGGCTCCCGCCCTGCGTCATCTGGAAGCCGCGCTGTTCACCCGGCGCGACCTGCCCTTTGACGGCGACTGTTCCCCCCTCGCCATCCACGCCGCGGCCCATCCCTTTGCCGAGGCAAGCTATGCCGCCGGGGTGCTCCGCGCCTGGCACGAGGCGGGCATTCCCTGGTCGCGCATGGCGGTAGCCCTGGCCGACCCCGCAGCCATGGACGGCATTGTGGCCGTGACGCTGCAAGCCGCGAACATCCCCCACTATCTGGCCCGCAAGGACTGTGTGCTGCGGCACGGGCTGTGCCGCTTCCTGGTGGGAACGCTGCGGGCGGTAAGCGGCGGCTATGCCCAGCAGGACGTGCTGGACGCAGCCCGGAGCGGATTTTCTCCCCTGACAGACGAGGAAGCGCTGCATCTGGAAAACTACGCGCTGGAAAACGGCATCGTCCGGGGCAAGTGGCTGCGGCCCTTCACCCGTGGCGCCGCAGCAGAAGCCATGGAGCCCCTCCGCGCGCGGCTGATTGCCCCCATGGAAGCGCTGCGCGCAGCCCTGCGTGAGGCGCGGACAGCGGAGGAATCCGTGACGGCGGTATTCCGCCTGCTGGAGGATGTGAACACCTATGACCGGCTGCTTGCGCGGGAGGAGGCGCTGCTCCGCCGGGGCATGCAGGCCGAGGCCGCGCAGAACCGCCAGGTGTGGCAGACGGTAATGGATCTGCTCGATCAGCTTTACGCCCTCCTGGGACAAAGCCGCGCCCCCATGCGGGACATGGCCCGCTTTGTGGAATCCGGCCTGGCCGGGGCAAACCTGAGCGCCCTGCCTCCCCAGCCGGACACGGTGATGGTAGGCGAAGCGGGGCACCTGATGACCGGCCAGGTGGACGCGCTGATCGTCATGGGACTGCAGGACGGCGTGCTTTCCTCCGCCCTGGACAGTCTGCTCACCGAACGGGAGCGCGCCGAATTGTCCGACGCCATGCGCCGCCCGGTGGGGCTGACCCGTCAGGAGCAGGCTGCCCTGCGGCAGGCCGATTTTTACCGCACCCTTTCCCTGCCCCTGCAAAGGCTGACCCTCACCTACGCCCAGGGCAGCCAGGACGGCGCGGCCCTGCGGCCTTCCAGCCTGATTGGGGATATGAAGGCGATTTTCCCCGGCCTTGCCGTCACCGGCGGCGTAACCGACGAAGGCACGGAGGACGAGCCGCTTTCTCCACAGCTGGCGCTGGAAGGGCTGGCGCTGCGCCTGCGCTCCATGGCCGACGGAGACGCGCAGACGCTCCCCGAGTCCTGGCAGGAGGCCCTGCGCTGGCTGTGGCAGGACGAGCGCTGGCACAGCCGCATCAGCCAGGTGCTCTCCGCTCTGGAAAGCCAGGTAAGCCCCGGCAGCCTGTCCCCTGCGCAGACGAGGCGGCTGTTTACCCAGGACACGGTGTCCATCAGCCGTCTGGAGGAGTTTGCCGCATGCCCCTACCGGCATTTCGTGGACTATGGTCTCAAGCCTGTGAAGCGCCGCCCCTTCACCTTTGAGGCGGATGAGCGCGGCAGCTTTTTCCACGCGGCGCTGCAGGGATATGCCGCCCTGGCCTCCGCCACGCCCCAGTGGCCCCAGGTGGCGGAGGACGATGTGGAGCGCATGATGGATCAGGTGCTCTCCCCTCTCACCGGCGCCTGGGAGGGCGGCCCCCTGCGGGAGGACGCCATGGGCCGCCAGCTGGGCGAAAGCTATGTGCGGGCCGTGCGCAGGGCCGCATGGCTGTTCACGCGGCATTTGCAGAACAGCCGCTTCACCACCGTAGGGGCGGAGGTATCCTTCGGCACAGAGGGCGGGTTACCCCCGGTGATTCTCACCCTCCACGACGGGCGGCGGGTGGCCCTGCGGGGCACCATTGACCGCATCGACCGGTTTGAGGGCGACACGGGGGTTTATCTGCGGATTGTGGACTACAAGAGCAGCCAGAAAACCCTCGACCCTGTGCGGATGTGGTACGGGTTGCAGCTTCAGCTGCTGCTCTATCTGCAGGCCGCGGTGCAGGGCATGGACGGTGCGCTGCCCGCGGGAGCGTTCTACTTCACGGTCAAAGATCCCATGGTCAGCGCCGACGAGGACGTCAAGTCTGCCGCCGAGCAGCTCATTGCCCGCAGCCTGCGTCTCAAAGGCGTGGTGCTGGCCGACGTTGAGGTGGTGGACGCCATGGACGCGGAGGTAAAGCAGTACTCCATCGACAAGGTGTTCAACCAGGACGGCACGGTGGCCAAAACCTCCGCCGCCCTTGATCTGGAAGAAATGAGCGCCCTGCTGGCCCATGCCCGGGATACCGCCGCACAGCTGACCGACCGCATCCGTCAGGGGGAAATTGCCGTTTCCCCGGCGCAGGTCGGCCCATGGACAGCCTGCGACTATTGCGACTATGCCGCCGTGTGCGGCCTGGATCCCCGCCTGCCCGGGTGCGAAGCGCGCTGCCTGCCGCCCATGGACAGGGAAGCGCTGCTCATCCGCCTGCAGGAGGAGCAGGCGGCCCGCGAAAATAATTCTACTCCCGGTTGAATGACAAACCGCGCCGGATGTGCTATGCTTTTTGTATCATGCATCAGACAGGAGGAACGGCATGCTTCCGAAAATCGACATGAAGGCCACCGGCGCCAACCTGGAGCGCCTGCGCCGCTCTCGCGGGCTGAGCGTGCGCGATGTGCAGCAGTATTTCGGCTTTGAGCAGCCTCAGGCCATCTACAAATGGCAGTACGGGCAATCGCTTCCCTCCGTGGAGCACCTGTACGCCCTCAGCCGCCTGCTGAATACCCCCATGGAAAGCATCCTGGTCGAAATGGATCAGGATGCTGTTTCTTTCATTCTTGCCTCCCTTCACGGCAAACGTTTCTTTCCTATTGCATCCCGGAGCAAAATGGGGTATAATGGGTACACAAGCCAACAAAGCACAAGGAGGGGTTTCCCATGATTCAGATCATCGCAGGCAAGAAGGGCTCCGGCAAGACCAAGCGGCTGATCGATATGACCAATGACACTGCCAAGAAGGCCACCAACGATGTGATCTTCCTGGACGACGATAATCGCTACATGTTCGACATCGACCACAAGGTTCGCTTTATCAACGCCGGCGACTATCACGTTCACACCCCCGAAATGTTCCTGGGCTTCCTCAGCGGCATGCTCAGCCAGAACTTCGATGTGGGCACCATCTTTATCGACGCCTTCATGAAGCTGTGCAAGACCGACCTGCAGGACGCCGAGTGGCTTTTCCGCAGCATGGAGGAGCTGTGCCAGAAGCATGACGTGAACTTCGTGCTTTCCGTCAGCGAGGATCCCGAGAGCCTGCCCGAGTTCCTCAAGGGCTATATCATCTGATTCCTGTGCCCCATGGGGCGGCGGTATGTGCCGCCGCCCTTTTTCCTATTCATTTGCAACCGGGAGGGCGATACCCATGTCCTTTTTTTCCACACGGGGCGGCGCCTGCGTAACGGCCTCTCAGGCCATTCTCTACGGCCTGGCCGCGGACGGGGGCCTGTATGTGCCCGCCATGTTCCCGCAGATTTCCCGCAAAAAGCTGCTGGAGCTGGTCAATATGACCTACTGCCAGCGGGCTTCCGCCATTCTGCGCACCTATCTGGAGGATTTCTCCATTCCCGAAATCGACGCGGCGGTGTCCGCGGCCTATGCGAAGGACAAGTTCGACGACGCGGCCATCGCGCCCCTTCGCCGCCTGAACGACAGCACCTATGTGCTGGAATTGTTTCACGGCCCCACCCTGGCCTTCAAGGACATGGCTCTGCAGCTGCTCCCCCACCTGACTACCCTCTCCGCCCGTAAAAACGGTGAGGAGCGGGAGGTAAGCATCCTGGTGGCCACCAGCGGCGACACGGGCAAGGCCGCCCTGGAGGGCTTCAAGGACGTGCCCGGCACCAGCTGCACCGTGTTCTATCCCATGGACGGCGTAAGCCGCGTGCAGCAGCTGCAGATGACCACCACCGGCGGCGACAACACCCACGTCATTGCCGTGAAGGGCAATTTCGACGACGCGCAGACGGGCGTAAAAGCGCTGTTCTCCTCCGCAGAATTCGCCGGGGACATGAACGCGCTGGGCAAGGTGCTGTCCTCCGCCAACTCCATTAACTTCGGCCGTCTGGTGCCACAGGTGGTCTATTACTTCAGCGCCTATGCCGATCTGCTTGCCCGGGGCGACATCCAACCCGGCGAGCCAGTGAACTTCGTGGTGCCCACCGGCAACTTCGGCAACATCCTCGCCGCGTACTACGCCCGCAGCATGGGGCTGCCCGTTGGCAGGCTGATCTGCGCCAGCAACCGCAACAACGTGCTGACCGATTTCTTCTCCACCGGCATCTACGATGTGCGCCGCCAGTTCTTCAAGACCACCTCCCCCAGCATGGATATTCTCATCTCCTCCAACCTGGAGCGCCTGCTCTTTGAGGTGGCCGACCGGGACGGCGAGCTGATTGCCACCTGGATGCGCCAGCTGAAGGAATGCGGCAGCTACAGCGTGGGCGAGCAGCGGCTGGACTGGCTTAACGCTATCTTTGCCTCCGGCTTTGCCGACGACCGGCAGACCGCCGAAGAAATTCGCACCGTGTTCCTGCAGGAGCATTACCTGATGGACACCCATACCGCCGTGGCCAGCCATGTGCTGCGGGAATACCGCCAGCGCACCGGCGATGCCACCCCCACGGTGATCGTCTCCACCGCCAGCCCCTACAAGTTTGCCGGGGATGTGCTTTCCGCCCTGCGGGACGAGGGCGCGCCCCGCGAAACGGACGCCTTCCGCTGTGCGGAGGCGCTGGAGCAGCTGTCCGGCGCACCTGTGCCCGCCCAGGTGCGGGAATTGCGGAACCTGCCCGTGCGCCACACCGCCTGGTGCGAAAAGGATACCATGGGTCAGGCCGTGCTTCGGGCCTTTGAGCCGGATTCCTGCTGCTGATACGGACGGCCGATGCCACCCGACCATAAAAAAACGGGAGCGAACCTGCACGGCTCGCTCCCGTTTCGTTTTTTCAATGCATGTCAGTCAGCCATCGGATAGGCCCGCTGATATTCCGCACGGTAGAAATTCTCCATGTTTTCCCGCTCGCAGGATTCATGTCCCTGCTCCTTGACCATCCATCCCACCAGGCCCACAAACGCGAACAATGCAATGTACAGCATGTTCCTTCCTCCTATCATCTGGTCAGTCCGTGAAGGCTGACTTGCAAATTGGCTTTCAAGCAACTCTATTATATGCAAATCCCGGAAAAAATCAAGAGGTTTTTGCAAGATTCAATGCAAAAATGTTTGCCTTGTCAATCCTGCAAAATCCCATTTCCGGCCAATTGAAAAGCCTTGCGTCATGCGGACAGGCTGCTGTTCCCTTGCAGGAATTCGGTGGAAATCCTGCAAAACGCCCCGTTTGGCACAGCAGCCGCCCCTTTCTCCGCCGAAATCAGGGCTTTTCAGAAAAAAGCCTTTTCTTTCAACGCTTTTTGTGGTAGAATATTGGGTGGACATGTCTGCCCGCCCAAGGGCTGCATGATCCGGGAAAGGCAGTGAACAGTTTTGACAGCTTCCGAAAGACTGGTGGAGCAGCTTGGCCTGACCGCCCATGACGCGGTCGCCGTGCACAACCCCTCCAACATGTTCTATCTCACCCAGGGCTACACCGGCGAGGGCGCGGTGTATATTTCCGGCACCCGCCGGGTCATCATCACGGATTTCCGCTACACCGAGCAGGCCGAGCGCCAGGCCCCCGGCTTCCAGGTCGTCATGACCGACAAGAGCCTCAGCCATAACCAGTGGATTGCACGCTTCTGCGCCGAGGACGGAGTGGAGGTTCTCCGCTATGAGGACGATTACCTCACCGTTTCCGCCTTCGAGGCCCTGCGTCATGCCGTGGGCGACGGGGTAACCTACCGTTCCCTGGAAAAGGCGCCGGAAAAACTCCGGGAGATCAAGACCCCCGATGAAGTCGAGGCCATCCGCCGGGCCTGCGCCATCACCAGCGCCGCCTTCGACGCGATCCTCCCCAAGATTCACGAGGGCATGACCGAGAAGGAGCTGCAGATCGAGCTGGATTTCACCATGCTCCGCCTTGGCGCCGACGGCAACGCCTTTGACACCATCATCGCCTCCGGTGAAAACGGCAGCCTGTGCCATGCCATCCCCGGCAGCCGCAAGCTGCGCAAGGGCGACATGATCACCATGGACTACGGCGCGAAGGTCGGCGGCTACTGCTCCGACATGACCCGCACCGTTGCCCTGGGCGAGCCCAGCGCCGAAATGCGCCGGGTGTACGACACGGTGCTCCACGCCCAGGAAACCTGCGAGCAGGCCCTGGCTGCGGGGAAGAGCTGCTTTGACATTGACAAGCTGGCCCGGGACTATATCGACGGCCAGGGCTACGCCGGCCGCTTCGGCCACGGACTGGGCCACGCGGTGGGCATCGACATTCACGAGAACCCCCGCCTGTCCATGGTCTGCCACGACATCCTGCAACCCGGCGTGGTCATGACGGTGGAGCCCGGCGTATATCTGCCCGGCGTGGGCGGCGTGCGCATCGAGAACACCTGCCTTGTCACCGAAGGGGGCTGCGAGGCGCTGACCACCGCCCCCAAGCAGCTCATCATCCTGTAAGCGGCGCTTCAAACGGTTGTCTGCCTGCTATGCGGGCTTTCAATATGACTGATTTCCAAAACCAAAGGACAAATAGATGGAGGAATGAATCATGATTACTGCTGGCGATTTCAAAAAGGGCATCACCGTGGAATGGGACGGCGGCGTGTGGAACATTGTGGACTTCCAGCACGTGAAGCCCGGCAAGGGCGCGGCCTTCGTGCGCACCAAGATCAAGAACGTGATGACCGGCGCGGTGGTGGAGCGCTCCTTCAACCCCACCGACAAAATGCCCAAGGCCATCATTGAAACCAAGGAAATGCAGTACGTCTACAACGACGGCGATCTGTACTACTTCATGGACGTAGAAACCTACGATCAGATTCCCCTGGCCGCCGACAAGGTGGAGGACGCCATCCCCTTCGTGAAGGAAGGCACCAATGTGACCATGCGGTTCTTCAAGGGCTCTCCCTTCTCCGTGGAAGCGCCCAACTTCGTCACCCTGCAGGTGACCGACACCGAGCCCGGCTTCAAGGGCGACACCGCCTCCAACACCTATAAGCCCGCCACCCTCGAAACCGGCTATACCCTGCAGGTGCCCCTGTTCATCAACACCGGCGATATGATCCGCATTGACACCCGCACTGGCGAATACATGGAGCGCGCCTGATTCCGCGCTTCCCAGCCCAAAGGAGGTTCAACCCATGAGCAAGCTGACTGACAAGGCAAGCTATCTGAAGGGCCTGGCCGCTGGCCTGAAGCTGAACATGGAAAAGGACACCAACCAGCTGCTGCTGGAGGTGCTGAACATGCTCAGCGACATTGCCGAGGAAATGGAAGCCATGTCCGATGCCCACGACGAGCTGAACGAGTATGTTGAGAGCATCGATGACGATTTGGCCGATCTGGAGGAAACCCTCTTTGGCGACGACGAGGGGGACGGCTGCCATTGCGGCTGCGAGGGCGACGATTGCGACTGCGAGGATGAGGACTGTGACTGCGGCTGCGGGAATGACGACGAGCTGATTTCCTACGCCTGCCCCCATTGCGGCCACGAAATCGAGTTCCACGCCTCCGATGTGGACTTTGACGAAGACTATCTCTGCCCTGCCTGCGGCAAGCCGGTTTTCCCGGAGCTGGAGGAGGACGAGGACGACGGCGAGGACGACAAGGAGTAATGGCTTCCTGTCGGGCATTTCCCGCCATACGGGCCGCCTGGCACCCCGCGCGGGTGATGGGCGGCCCTTCCTTTTTGATGGAAGGCGCCGCGTCGGCAGGGATTTTCCTGCCTTCCGGCGAAATAAACAATGATGCCCGCACATCGGGCTACATGATTCCAATGTATGTGCGCACGGCGCAGAAATGAGGTGCATTATGGCCAAGCAAGGTTCTGCCTGCCCCCGGGTTGATATCGGCGGTCAGGCTGTGATGGAGGGCGTGATGATGAAGGCTCCCGACGCCATCGCCATCGCCGTCCGCCGGCCGGATGATTCCATTGTGGTCAAGCGCAGGGATTACGCCTCCCCCGCCAAGAAGCATCCGTGGATGGGCTGGCCCCTGGTGCGGGGCGTGGTGAACCTGGTCACCATGCTGTCCTTTGGCATGACCACCCTGCAGGAATCCACCGAAATGCTCGGCGTGCTGGACGAAGAGCCTACCAAGTTTGAGAAATGGCTGGCCGCCAAGCTGGGCAAGGGCATCGACAAGGTTGTCATGGGCGTGGCCATGGTGCTGGCGGTGGTGCTGTCCGTGGGGCTGTTCATCCTGCTGCCCACGGCGGTGGAAAAGGGCGTGCTGGCGCTGGGCGCATCGGTCACCGCGGCAACGCTGATTGGCGGCGTGGTGAAGATCCTGATCCTGATTGCCTACATGATCTTCTGCGGCTTTGTGCCGGATGTGCGCCGCACCTTCCAGTATCACGGCGCAGAGCATAAGACCGTGTACTGCCACGAGTCCGGCTCTCCCCTCACCCCAGAAAACTGCGCCCCCTTCACCACCCTGCACCCCCGCTGTGGCACGGCGTTCCTGCTGATTGTGTTCATCATCAGCATCGCCCTGTCCCTGGTGGTGGGGCAGAACATCCACCAGTTCATCTGGCGCTTCCTGATGCACCTGGCGCTGCTGCCGGTGGTGGCAGGCATCAGCTATGAGGTGCTCAAGGGCCTGGCCCATTCCGACAGCAAAGCGGCGAGAATTCTCCGCTGGCCCGGATTGCAGATGCAGCGGCTGACCACCCGCCAGCCCGACAGCAAGATGCTGGAGTGCGCCATCGTGGCCATGAACGTGGCGCTCCACGGACTGCCGGAAAACGCCCCCAAGACCGAGGAAGGCTATACGCTGCTGCACTCCTACAAGGAGTCCGAGCCGGGCTATGTATTCCCGGATGCGGAGCCCCAGGCATGACCCCCTGCGAGCTGATCCGCCAAACTGCCGCGCTGTTCCATTCGGCCGGGATCCCCGACCCCGCCTGGGACAGCGCGCTTCTGCTTGCCCATCTGACCGGGCAGCCGCCGCTGAACCTGCGGCTGGACACCGATACCCAGCTGAGTGAGGACGTTCTGCGAGCCTTTGCCGCATTGCGGGACAGGCGGCTTGAACGCACGCCCCTGCAATACCTGACGCATGAGCAGAGCTTCCTGGGCCACACTTTCTATGTGGACGAGCGTGTGCTGATTCCCCGGCCGGAAACGGAGCTGCTGGCGGAGCGGGTCATCCATGCACTGCGCCCCATCAAGACCCCCACTGCCCTGGATCTATGCTGCGGCAGCGGATGCATCGCCGTTTCGGTGGCGCTGGCACTGCCCGGAGCGCAGGTGCATGCGGCGGATTTATCCCCGGAAGCGCTGGCAGTCACCCGGCAGAACGCCGAGACACTGGGCGCACGGATCACCCTGCATCAGGGCGATCTGCTGGCGGCGGTAAAGGATCTGCGCTTTCACCTGATCGTCAGCAATCCGCCCTACATTCCCTCGGCGGAGTGCGCCGCGCTGCAGCGGGAGGTTCTGCGGGAACCCTTCATGGCCCTGGACGGCGGCGGTGACGGACTGGATTTCTACCGCCGCATTTCCCGGGAAGCGCCGCGGCATCTTTTGCCCGGAGGCGCGCTGTTCCTGGAGGTGGGCTTCGATCAGGCGGAAGCTGTGTGCGCGCTGCTGGCTGCAGGCGGCTTCACCCGCACAGCTATTCACCCAGACCTGCAGGGCATCGGCCGCATGGTAGAGGCCTATGTGTAACGGAGGCGCTATGTTCGATCAATTCCAATGGATACAAGGGCGCTTTGAGGAGCTGTCCGTGGCCGTCAGCCAGCCGGAGATCATCGCCGACCAGGCAAAGTATCAGCAGCTGCTGAAGGAGCGCGCAGCCTTGGAACCCTCGGTAGAGGCATGGGCCAGCTATCAAACCTGTCTGCGGCAGCTGGAAGAGGCCCAGGGTATGCTGGATGACCCAGACCTTGGCGAAATGGCCCAGACCGAGGTAGAGGAGCTTTCCTCCCGGCGGGAGGAAATGGAGCGGGAATTGCGCATTCTGCTGCTCCCCCGCGACCCGGACGATGACAAAAACGTGGTGATGGAAATTCGCGGCGGTGCAGGAGGCGACGAGGCCAGCCTGTTCGGCGCAGCGCTGCTGCGCATGTATTTGCGCTATGCCGAGCGCCACAGCTTCCGCGCGGAGATGATTTCCGCCTCCATGACTGAGCTTGGGGGCGTGAAGGAAGCTGTGTTCACCCTGACGGGGCAGGGCGCTTTCTCCCGCATGAAGTTTGAGAGCGGCGTGCACCGGGTGCAGCGGGTGCCCTCCACGGAAAGCGGCGGGCGCATCCATACCTCCACCTGCACCGTGGCGGTGCTGCCCGAGGCGGAGGAGGTCGAACTGCAAATTGATCCAAAGGAGC
>CAMDVP010000053.1 GCA_945877525.1 uncultured Clostridia bacterium
CATGATGTACCGCGTGCTGGCCTCCCGTCGGGCATGAAGCCGCTCCTGATTGTCGATGGCTACAACGTCATCGGCGCGTGGAAAGAGGCGGAGCGCAGCCAGTGGAGCCTGGACGAATGCCGCGACCGGCTGGCCCGCCAGCTGGAGGATTACGGAGGCTACTGCGGCGAGGAGGTTGTACTGGTCTTTGACGGGTATCAGTCCGACCGGAAATTCCGCACGGAGGAAGCATACGGCAGCCTGACGGTGGTGTTCACCAGGCACGGAGAAACAGCGGACAGCTATATCGAGCGGCTTGTTGCGCAAACGCCGAAATACAGGCAGGTGCGGGTGGCGACCTCCGACGGGCTGGAGCAGTCCCAGGTGCTGTCAACCGGGGCTGTGCGCATGACCTCCCGGGAGCTGCTTAGAGAGCTTCGCCAGCAGCGGGCCCAGGGGCTGGAGGCGCATCATACGCAGAGCCTGGGCCGCAGGCAAAGTTTGGCGGGCCGCCTTCCCGAGGATACGCTGAAATGCCTGGAAAAGCTGCGCCGGGGCTGATATTTCCAATGAACATGCAAGGCAGGATGGAAACGATGGATGACCGGGACATGGACTTCACCGAAGAGGAACTGGAGGCGCTGGAGGATATCCGCCGCGCCCGGGAGCTGCAGGATGCGCAGCAGGGTGATGCCTCCCTCCCGGAGCTGGAGGAAGGCAGGGAGGATGACAGCGTCCGCCTGTCCGACTATGCCGTCATGACTGACGAGGATGTGGTGGCCAGGTGCCGCCAGGGCGATACCATGGCGGAGGAATATCTGCTGAACAAGTACAAGAATTTCGTTCGCTCAAAGGCGCGCAGCTATTTTCTCATCGGCGCGGATCATGAGGATATTGTACAGGAGGGCATGATCGGCCTGTACAAGGCCATCCGCGACTTCCGGCCGGACAAGCTGTCTTCCTTCCGGGCCTTTGCGGAATTGTGCATTACCAGGCAGATCATCACCGCCATCAAAACAGCCACCAGGCAGAAGCATATTCCCCTCAACAGCTATGTATCCCTCAATAAGCCCCTCTACGACGAGGAATCCGACCGCACGCTGCTGGACGTGATTATCGAGGGCCGGGCCACCAACCCGGAGGAACTGATTATCGGTCAGGAGGATCTGAACAGCATCCATCACAAGATCGACGAGGTGCTTTCCGGCCTGGAGCAGGAGGTACTGCGTGCCTACCTGGACGGCAAAAGCTATCAGGAAATCGCCGACAACCTGGGGCGGCATGTGAAGTCCATTGATAACGCCCTGCAGCGGGTAAAGCGCAAGCTGGAAAAATACCTGGAGGAAAACGACAAGGATGCCTGATTGTACTGCGGATGTATTTTGTCGCATTTTTCTCTTGCCAAACGGCGCGAATTGTCGTATGATAGATCCATCAAATGAAGGAGGATGCGCGCCATGCTTCACAGCCGCTTTGCTTATTATTACGCGCTGTATCGCAAGAGCAGGGCGTGATTTGGCGTGGAAGCATCCTCACATCGCCCTGCAGCATGGTCTGCGGGGCGTTTCTTTTTGAAACATCATGGAAGCATGGAGGTACGGTAAGATGATCGTCATTCTCAAGCAGGAAGCACGGCAGGCGCAAATCGACAGGCTGACGGCGTTTTTCAACCAGATGGGGCTGAAGGTTCACCTGTCCCAAGGCGAGCACTCCACCATCATGGGCCTGGTGGGCGACACCACCCGGGTGGACGAGGACATGATCTCTACCCTGGACGACGTGGAGGCGGTGCGCCGCATTCAGGAGCCCTACAAAAAGGCCAACCGCAAGTTCCACCCGGCGGACACGGTGGTGGACTGCGGCGGCGTGAAGCTGGGCGGGGGCATGTTCCAGATCATCGCCGGGCCCTGCTCGGTGGAAAGCGAAGAGCAGATTATCACCGTGGCGAAGGCCGTCAAGGCCGCGGGCGCCACGCTCCTTCGCGGCGGCGCGTTCAAGCCCCGCACGTCGCCCTACGCTTTTCAGGGCCTGCACGGCGAGGGCATTCGTCTGCTGGAGGAGGCAAAGAAGGAAACGGGCTTGCCCATCGTAACGGAGATCATGGACGCCAACCATCTGCCTCTGTTTGAGAACGTGGATGTGATCCAGGTAGGGGCGCGCAACATGCAGAACTTTGAACTGCTCAAGGAGCTGGGGAAGATCAACAAGCCCATCCTCCTCAAGCGCGGTCTGGCCAACACCCTGCAGGAGCTGCTCATGAGCGCGGAATACATCATGGCCGGCGGAAACGAGCAGGTGATCCTCTGCGAGCGGGGCATTCGCACCTTTGAAACGGCCACCCGCAACACCCTGGATTTAAGCTGCGTGCCGGTGCTGCATCAGCTGACCCACTTGCCGGTGATTATCGATCCCAGCCACGCCACGGGCGTCAGCCGCCTGGTGAAGCCCATGTCCCTGGCCGCAGCGGCCTGCGGCGCGGACGGTCTGATCATCGAGGTGCACAACGACCCCAAGCATGCCCTGTGCGACGGCGCGCAATCTCTCACTCCCGAAGAATTTGCCGATGTGGCGGCCCGGGTGAAAGCGGTGCGCGGCTGCATTGCGTGAGGGGGGCATAGCCATGCTTCGACATGAGAATACGGTCAGGCAGTGGTTCCGGGCCTGGCTGGACAGGGATGACAGCTGCATCGGGCGGATTTTCGCCCCCGACGCGCTATATGTGGAAAGCCACGGGCCGGTCTACCGCGGGCCGGAACAAATACGCCGCTGGTTTCTTGACTGGAATGAGCGGGGCAGGGTGATCGAGTGGCGCATCCGCAGCATGTGGCACGACGGGTACAAAACCGTGGCGGATTGGCACTTCGCGTGGGAGTACGACGGGCAAGCCTCCGCCTGCGACGGCGTAACACTGATTGACTGGGACGAGGAGGGGCGGATCCTCCGCCTGCGGGAATATGCCGCCTGTGAGGAACACCACTTCCCCTATGCTGACGCGCCAAAGCCTGCCCCGGAGGATATGCTGCTGGTGGTGCCGGACGACTCCTATGCGGAGGAGATTGCGGCCTACCGTCAGGAAATGCTGGACGCGGGCAGCAGTATGGACGGCTGCGGCTCGCTGCGCCGCCATGCGGATCCTCACGAATGGCTTGCCTTCAACGACCTGCTCAGTCATGAGGACACAGTGCCGGAAAAATGGGTGGTGGCCACGCAGTTTGCGTATGTGCGCAGGCAGGACAGGCGCATTGTGGGCATGATCCAGGTGAGGCACTATTTGAACGACTATCTGCGGAATTACGCGGGACATATCGGCTATTCCGTGCGTCCTTCCGAGAGACGAAAGGGGTATGCCACCGCCATGCTGCGGGAGGTGCTGCCCTTCTGCCGGAGCATTGGGCTGGGGGAAGTCATGGTGGCATGCCTGACGGACAATGAGGGCAGCCGCCGCACGATCCTGAACAACGGCGGCGTGTATGACACAACCGTGCACGAGCCGGGGGAGGACGCCGACTTGGAGCAATACTGGATTACGCTGTAATCCATCGTGCTGTCGCAATTTTACAAGACAGATACGGGAAATCCTGCTATCATGAGCGCATCAAATGAGAAAGGCGGTGCAGCCATGAGATACAGCTGTACGTTGCTTGCCGTCCGCGACATGGACAGGGCGCTATCCTTCTATCAGACGATGTTCCGGCAGGAGGTGGTCTGCGACCTGGGATGGAACAAAACCCTCTCCTGCGGCCTCGCGCTGCAGGAGCACTTTGACAGGATTGCCGGCTTCCCAGAAAGCGCCATCAGCTTCCGGCCCCATGACATGGAACTGTACTTTGAGACAGAGGATTTCGACGGCTTTTTGCGTCTGATGGAGGAGCATCCTGAGGTGGAACGGCTGCACGAAGTGCAGACTTTCCCGTGGAAGCAGCGGGGCATCCGCATCTTTGATCCGGACGGACATCTGATTGAGGTATCTGAAAGCATGGAAACGGTGGCTTTCCGCGAGTTTGACAGCGGGAAAACCGTGGAGGAAACCGCTGAGGCCATCCAGCACCCGGTGGAAGTGGTGCGTCAGTGGCACAGGCATTATGAGGAAGGAAAGCAGGCGCAGATCAGCGTATGCGGCTCGGACTGCTCAGCGTGCGCCTGCTTCGGCGCGCTGTGCAAGGGCTGCAACGCTCATGAGGGCAAGGTGTTCCACTCGCCCGATGGCTGCCCCATCCACCGCTGCGTGCGCGACGAAAAGCATCTGCATGACTGCGGCAAATGCGGGCAGGCGCCCTGCGGCATCTGGCGGAAAACCCGGGATCCGAAGTTTACGGATGCGGAATTTGAACAGAACATGGCCGAGCGGCTTGGCAGGCTGAAGGAGAACGGGGCGGGGGAGTGACCGCGCTGCGAAAAGTGGACGCATTCTGCATGGGATGCGTCCTTTTTGACGAAAGCATGCGGATACAAGGTAAAATCCATGTAAAAAATTCCTTGACAGATGCCCTGTACGGGACTACAATAAACATACAGGAAAGGTGGCCGGGCGTTTCTTCTGCGGCCGCCATAAAAAAGGAGGATTTATATGAAGACTTTTTCCAAGGTTTTGGCGCTGGTAATGGCCCTGACCATGCTCATGACCTGCGGCGCGCTGGCTGAAGGCGCGAAGAACCCCGAGGATTACACCGGTTCCGTGGTGATTTATTCTCCCCACGATGCCAACCCCCTCAACGCCGGCGTGGCCATGTTTGAGGAGAAGTATCCCAACATCAAGGTCGAAGTTGTGGCTGCTGGCACCGGCGAACTGTGCCAGCGCATTGTGGCCGAGTCTGCCAACCCCCAGGGCGACGTGCTGTGGGGCGGCGGCGCCGACACCCTGGCTGCCTATGTGGACTATTTCGCTCCCTATGTGTGCGCCAATGACGACGTGATCGCCGAGGACTTCAAGGACGCGAACGATATGTGGATCGGCGAGTCCCCCCTGCCCATGGTCATCATCTACAACAAGACCATGATCGCCGAGGAAGACGTGCCCAAGACCTGGGACGACCTGTGCAATGAAGCCCTGAAGGGCAAGATTGCCTTCGCTTCTCCCGCCAAGTCCGGTTCTGCCTACACCCAGCTGTGCACCATGCTCTTCTCCAAGGACACCATCGACGAGGGCTGGGAGCTGGTGGCCAAGTTCATCAAGAACCTGGACGGCAAGATTCAGGATTCCTCCGGTAACTGCCACAAGCTGGTTGCCGCCGGCGAATACGCCATCGGTGTGACCATCGAGAAGTCTGCCGTGCTGTATGCCGACAACCCCGACATCGGCTTCCTGTATCCCGCGAAGAACTCCGCTGTGCCCGACGGCGTGGCGCTGGTCAAGAACTGCCCCAACGAAGAAAACGCCAAGCTGTTCATTGATTTCGTGACCGGGCTGGAATGCCAGACCGCTCAGAACACCGACTGGGCCCGTCGTCCTGTCCGCAGCGACCTGGAGCCCCAGGGCCTGTGCGCGCTGTCCGAAATCGATCTGGGCAACTACGACTTCGCTTATGCCGCTAACAACAAGGCTGACATCGTGGAGAAGTGGAACGACCTGACGGTGGAGTAATCTGCACACCCAAAGACGGGGGACATTCCAGGCGAATGTCCCCCTCATTTTCATTCGGGAGCGACCGGCCGTCCCCATGATGCTGCGTGCGCCGGTGTGATTGCACGCACGATGAAGGAGCAGTTGATTGAGCCATGAGCAACGAAGTGATTATCCAAAACGCAGTGAAGCGCTACGGCGATTTTACGGCCCTGAGCGACGTATCCCTGAAAATTGCGAAGGGGGAGTTTTTTACGCTGCTGGGCCCCTCCGGCTGCGGCAAAACCACGCTTCTGCGCATGATTGCCGGCTTTAACTCCATTGAGGGCGGCGATTTCTTTTTTGGCGATAAGCGCATTAACGACGTACCCGCCCATAAGCGCGACATCGGCATGGTTTTCCAGAACTACGCAATTTTCCCTCACATGACGGTGGAGGAAAACGTGGCCTATGGTCTGAAGGCCCGTAAAACGCCCCGCGCGGAAATTGACAAGCGGGTGAAGGAAGCACTGGAGCTGGTGCAGATTCTGCCCCTGGCCAAGCGCAAGCCCAGCGAGCTTTCCGGCGGGCAGCAGCAGCGCGTCGCTCTGGCCCGCGCCTTCGTCATCGAGCCCAGCGTGCTGCTGATGGACGAACCTCTGTCCAATCTGGACGCCAAGCTTCGTGTGCAGATGCGCTCCATTATCAAGAAGCTGCAGCGCCGCCTGGGCATCACAACCATCTATGTAACCCACGACCAGGAGGAAGCCCTGGCCATCTCTGACCGCATCGCCGTCATGAAGGAAGGCCATGTGATGCAAATCGGCACCCCACGGGACATTTACGCCAAGCCCGCCAATCCCTTTGTGGCCGGATTCATCGGCGTGAGTAACTTCCTGCCCTGCCAGGTGGAGAAGGTGAAAGACGGTCGTGCGATGGTGAATGTCAGCGGCATGGAGGGCCAGAAGGTCAAGATCGACGTGAATCGCGACTATGCCGGCAAAGCAACCCTTTCCGCCCGTCCTGAGCAGCTGTTCTTTGCCAAGGAGGGTATGCCCGGTGTCGTGACCTTCACCACCTTCCTGGGCGACTTCATCGAGTACGAGGTGCAGCTGGAAAGCGGCCAGTCCATTACCATCAACGAGTATACCAAGGACACCACGGAGGTGCATGAAGCGGGCGAAAAGGTTCATATCCACTTCGATCCCACCCGCGTGAGCCTGTTCGACGAAAATGGGGAGGTGCTCTCCAGGTGAGCCGTCCTTTTCGCGGAAAAGTCAAGATGGACTTCTGGTTCTTCACCAAGATCCTTGTGATTGCAGCGCTGTGCCTGTTCATCGTCTATCCCTTTTATACGATTCTGACCAAGAGCATTTTCTCCAGCAAGGTTGACGGCGTGACGCTGTATAATTTCCAGCGTTTCTTCTCCAAGCCCTACTACTATCGGTCGCTTTTGCGGTCGCTGGTGGTGTGCTCGTCTACCATGGTTCTTGCCGCGGTGCTGGGCGTGTTCATCGCTTATGTCATGACGCGCTACAACGTGCCGGGCAAAAATATCCTCCATGTGCTCATCATCATGTCCCTGATGAGTCCGCCCTTCATCGGTGCGTACTCATGGATTGTTCTCCTGGGCCGCAACGGTTTGCTGGCAAGGCTCATGTCCTCCATTGGTCTGACCGCGCCCACCATCTACGGGCGAAACGGCATCATCTTCGTGTTCACCCTGCACCTGTTCCCCTATGTATATCTGTATACCTCCGGCGCCATGAACAGCATCGACTCCTCTTTGGAGGAGGCTGCCGAAAACCTGGGCATGAGCAAGCTCCGCCGCATTTGGACCATCACCATCCCGGTGGTGCTGCCATCCATCCTGGCCGGATGCATCATGGTGTTCATGACCTCTCTGGCGGATTTCGGCACCCCCATGCTGCTGGGCGAGGGCTACACGGTGCTGCCGGTGCTGGTGTATAACGAATACATGTCCGAAAGCGCGGTGGACCCGTACATGGCTTCGTCCCTGTCGGTGATCATTGTGGCCTGCTCGCTGGTGATGCTGGGATTCCAGAAGCTGGTGGTGGACAAGAAGAATTACACTATGAGCACCCTGCGGCCTCCGCAGGAAACCAAGCTCCATGGCGTGAAGCGCTTCCTGACGGCGCTGCCCATTTACATCGTGCTGTTCCTGGCGCTTTTGCCCCAGGTGGTGGTCATCTGCCAGTCCTTTGTGGAGCGCAGCTTCTCCGGCGTGGTGCAGGGCATTAACCTGAACAACTACCGCACCATCCTCAGCCGCCTTGGCAGCAACATCTTCAACACCTATTACTTCTCTCTGGTGGCCATTGTATTCATTGTGATTTTCGGCATACTGGTGTCTTATATCCTGGTGCGCAAGAAGGGCAAGGTTGCCAACGTGATCGATACGCTGATCATGTTCCCTTATGTGATTCCCGGCAGCGTGCTGGGCATCGGCCTGATTGTGGCGTTCAACAAGCCGCCCATTGTGCTGGTTGGCACCGCAGCCATCATGATAATTTCCTACATTGTGCGCAAGCTGCCCTACACGGTGCGCTCCGGCAGCGCATTCCTGTATCAGATGGATCCGTCGGTGGAAGAGGCCTCTATCAACCTGGGTGTGTCGCCCATGAAGACCTTCTTCACGGTGACAGCGCGGATGATGATGCCCGGCGTGATGTCCGGCGCGGTGCTGAGCTGGATCACCTGCATCAACGAGTTGTCCAGCTCCATCATGCTGTATAGCGGCAAGACCTCGACCATTGCCGTGGCCATCTACCAGGAGGTCACCCGCATGAGCGACGGCACGGCCGGCGCCCTGGCTACCATTCTGACGCTGACCACCGTCATTTCCCTGCTGATTGTGTTCCGCGTGACCAAGGGCAAGGTCAAAATTGTGTAATTCTGTCATCGAAGATTCACGTGCAGTTCATGTTAGGATTGTAAAATCCCTCCATGATGAGCAGAATACTCCTGTTCCATCATGAGTGAGGAGGATGGTTTGCATGTGCACCAGCATTACGCTGAACACGAATGATTTCTATTTCGGACGCAATCTTGACCTGGAAATGGGCTATGGCCAACAGGTGGTGGTCACGCCCAGACACTTTCCCTTCCGCTTCCGCAGGGAGGCTGTCATGGAGCGTCACTACGCCATGATCGGCATGGCTACGGTGATACAGGACAATCCCCTGTACTTTGAGGCAGTGAATGAGAAAGGACTTGGCATGGCCGGTCTGAACTTCCCCGACAACGCCTGGTACCCGCCGGAGGAGGTTGAGGGAAAGAGCAACATTTCGCCCTTCGAGCTGATCTGGTGGCTGCTGGGACAGTGTGCTACGGTAGATGAGGTTCGCGCTTTGCTGGACAGGACCCACGTCATTGGCATTCCCTTCAGTGAACAGCTGCCGCTGTCGCCTCTGCACTGGCACATTGCCGACAGGAATCAATCCATTGTACTGGAATGCTGCCGGGACGGCATGCATGTGCATGACAACCCCGTAGGCGTGCTGACCAACAATCCGCCCTTTGACTTCCATGTGCAGAATCTGAGCCAGTACATGGGCCTGACAGCCCTTTGGCCGGACAACCGCTTTGCTCCGAAGGCAGACATCAGACCCACAGGCCGCGGCCTTGGCGCGGTGGGCCTGCCGGGAGACGCATCGCCTGCTTCCCGTTTCATCCGTGCGGCGTTCCACAAGCTGAACGCCGTATGCGAGGGGGATGAGAACAGCAGCGTATCGCAGTTTTTCCACATTCTGGACGCGGTGGCCATGACCCGCGGCACCGTGATGGTGCCAGACGGCCGCTGGGAGTACACCATGTACTCCTGCTGCGTGAACGCGGACAAGGGCGTGTACTACTACAAGACCTACGAAAACAATCAGCTGACCGCGGTAGACATGTACCATGAAAACCTGGATGGAAGTGCACTGTGCCTGTTCCCGCTGGTGGCGGAGCAGCAGATCCGGCACGAAAACTGATTGGAATCGTATAAGGCCCGGGGGAGCATAACTCCTCCGGGTTTTCATCATGGGTAGAAAAGCGAGCCCCCTCCTTCCGGAAGGGGCCCATGCAATATGATACTATTCTTATTCTAAACGATCATTAGGATGCGGTGCAAGGAGGTGCAGAGGGCGACGGCTCGCCAGTGGCGAGTCCACCGAAGGTGGAAGTCGAAAGCGGAGCGACGATGACCGCAAAGCCCTCTGCTCGCCTCCGCAGAGGCGAAATCCTTTTGCCATATACCAAAGAGATGATTTAAAAACAGATTAGTATGAGAGGGAAAACGCTTAGCGCTGCACGCGGCCGGTGCCGGAGCCCTTCATCAGGCTCTCCACCTCGGACACAGTCACCCGGTTGTAGTCGCCGATGATGGTATGCTTCAGGCAGGAAGCCGCCACGGCAAACTCAAGCGCGGTCTTTTCGTCATCGTAGGTGTTCAGGCCGTAGATCAGGCCGCCGCCAAAACTGTCGCCACCACCTACGCGATCCACAATGTCAGTGATGGCATATTTGCGGGAAAGGAAGAAGTCCTTGCCATTGTACAGGCAGGCGCGCCAGTCGTTATGGTTAGCGCTCTTGCTCTCGCGCAGGGTGATGGCCACACGCTTGATGTTGGGATAGGTCTGCATGGCCAGGGAGGCGATGGCCTTGTAATTGTCCACGTTCAGCTCGCCCTCTTCCACAGAGGCGGCGGAGTCCACGGACAGGCACAGGGACTTCTGGAAGTCCTCCTCGTTGGCGATGACGGTATCAACATATTTTACCAGTTCGGTCATCATCTCGTCGGCGCGCTTGCCGTACTTCCACAGGTTCTTGCGGTAGTTCAGGTCGCAGGATACATGGATACCGCGGGCCTTGGCGGCCTTCACGGCCTCCAGGGACAGGTCAGCCGCTCCCTGGGAAATGGCGGGGGTAATGCCGGTAAGGTGGAACCAGGTTGCGCCGTCAAAGGCCTTGTCCCAGTCGATATCGCCGGGCTTAGCCTCCGCAATGGCGGAACCGGCACGGTCGTAGATCACCTTGGAGGGACGCTGCACCGCGCCGGTCTCCAGGAAGTAGATGCCCATACGCCCGTCCTTGCGCACGATACTGGAGGTGTCCACGCCGAAGCCACGCAGCTCGCGGATGCAGGCCTCGCCAATGTCGTTCCTGGGCAGCACGGTGACAAATCGGGTGTCCATGCCATAGTTGGCCAGGGAGACGGACACGTTGGCCTCACCGCCGCCGAAGGTGGCCTCCAGGCTGGGGGACTGGAAGAAGCGCTCGTAAGCAGGGGACTTCAGACGTAGCATGATTTCACCAAAGGTAACAACCTTAGCCATGGGATAATCCTCCTTTGCGCAATGCAATTACTTCTGCACCAGATGGAAGGCAAAACCGCCGATTTCATCCTCCAGGTAGATGGCGATAAGCTTACCGTTCTTTTCCACGGCGGAATCCTCAATGAACTTGAAGCCGCGCTGCTCCAGGTGCCACTTGGCACGCTTGACGCTGTTGGTGCCGATGGCGATGTGGCCGTTCCTGCCGCGGCCCATCTTCTTCATCATTTCAAAGCCCGTGCCCACGAAGTTGGAGGAATTGCCCTCCTTAATGGGCCAGTTCAGCAGGGCGGACAGCTTGCGGCACACAGCCATGGATTCGTCGGCATTCTCGCAGTTCACGCCCACATGGCGCAGCTCAAAGCCCAGCATGGTGTTCACAGCGGAGCGGGTCAGCTCGGTAATGCGGGCCCAGTCCTTGGCGGCCACAGCGTCGGCGGGCACCATCCAGGAGCCGCCGCAGCACAGAATCTTGTCATAGGCCAGGTAGTCGAGCATGTTCTTTTCGTTGATGCCGCCGGTGGGCATGAACTTCACGGTGGTGTAGGGCGCGGCCATGGCCTTGATGAGCTTCAGGCCGCCCAGGGTTTCGGCGGGGAAAAACTTCACGGCGTTCAGACCCAGGGACAGCGCGGCCTCGATGTCGGAGGGATTGGCAGTGCCGGGGCAAACGGGAATGTTCCTGGCGATGCAGTACTTGACTACCTCGGGGTTCAGACCGGGGGAAACGATGGCGGCGGCGCCTGCATTCACAGCGCGGTCAACCTGCTCGCAGGTTAGCACCGTGCCGGCGCAAAGCAGCACGTTGGGCAGCTCCTGATGCACCCGGCGGATGGCTTCCTCGGCGGCTGCGGTGCGGAAGGTGATTTCCGCCACGGGCAGGCCGCCATCGGACAGGGCCTTGCACAGCGGCACCGCATCCTCGGCATCGTTGATGGCAATCACGGGAACCAGACCGGCCAGGGACAGTTTTTCCAAGAATTCCATGGTTTTCGCGTCCTTTCTGTATGTCGATCCCAGGGGGGTACAGGGTACACAGATTTTACAGGGCCCGCAGCACCCGCTGAATGCGCCGCTTGGCCCGAAGCAGCAGCGTCGCGCAGGCTTCGGCGCTCTCCTCCGTCATGCGGAAGGAGGGGGCGGAAATGCTCAGCGCATAGGCCGGGCGACCGTCACGATCGGCAATGGCCACACCTACGCAGCTCACGTTGTCGGCGTTTTCCTGATCCTCCATGGCCCATCCGCGCTCGCGGATATCGTGCAGCTGGGCAAGCAGCTCGTCCACATGGGTGATGGTGCGGCATGTCAGCGCATGGGGAGGTTGCTCCGCGTACAGTGCGCGAACCTCATCGTCCGTCATTTCCGCCAGAAAGGCCTTGCCCATGGCCGTGGCATGCAGCGGCATGCGAATGCCCACATGGCTGGCCATGCGGATGGACTGAGTGCTTTCAATCTTGTCGATATAAAGCACCTCACGTCCGGACAGCACGCCGCAGTGCATGGTTTCGTTGCACTCGGCGAAGGCCTGCTGCATGTACTGCCGGAGCACCTGAGTCACGTCGGTGTGTTGCACCACGGCGGCGCCAACCTCGAAGGTTTTCAGCGTCAGCTGATATCTGCCGGCGGGGGTCAGGCGGACATAGCGGGCAGCAAGCAACGTTTGCATCAGGTTGTGGGAACTGGACTTGGGCAGGGCCAACACGGAGGCAATATCGTGCAATTCCAGCCCGTCGGGATGCTCGCTGAGCAGCTCCAGGATGGATAGCCCTCGCTGGAGCGTCCGGTTGGCAGGCTCTGGCACAGGCAATCCCTCCTTGATGTTCATATATATGAACGATGTTCAGAACCGTGTCAATCTTACCATATTCATCCGCACAAGTCAAGAGCAATGCAGGAAATCCCATGGATTTTCTCCTTCGTTTCCTGTAAATTGGCTGCAAAGCGGCGGCATGCTCTTGCGCGGAACCGCGCAAATATGATAAGATATGCAAAACGAAGCATGGAGGAGGACCGGTATGAATCAGACGGCTACCTTCAAGTGTCCGTCCTGCGGCGGATACCTGGAGTATGATCCCGCGGGGCAGCGGTTTCTCTGCCCCTACTGCGGCGCTTCCTTTATTGAAGAGGAGCTGCGGGAGCAGTCCGAAGCCAAGGAGCAGGAGGCACAGGCGGCCAGGGCCGCACAGAGTGGCAGCCTGAGAAGCTACCACTGCCAGTCCTGCGGGGCGGAAATTGTGACCGACGATACAACCGGCGCAACCCGGTGCTATTACTGCCACAGTCCCGTGGTGCTTTCCGACCGCTTTGCGGACGAGTTCCGCCCGGACGGGGTAATTCCCTTCCGCCTGAACAGGAAGCAGGCGGAGGAGCAGTTTGACCGCTTTGTCAAGAGCAAACGCTTTATTGACAAGAAGTTCTTTACACCTGAACAGCTGGAGGATTTCAGCGGGGTGTACTATCCCTACTGGTTTGCAGACGTGCAGGGCAATGCGAGCTTCGACGGCGAGGGCACCAAGGTGGATGTGGCTACCGGGCCCAAGAAGACTGTGACCACCACGCGCTTTTTCCATGTGGAGCGTGAAGGCAGGCTGTCCTTCCGCAATATTGCGCGCAAGGCCCTGAGCAAGGCGGACCGCCTGTTGTCCGACGGCGTGCATCCCTATGACACGGCGGAAGCGAAGCCCTTCGCCATGGGGTATCTAAGCGGTTTCCTGGCAGAAAAGCGGGATGTAGAGGCTGAGGCTGTGCGCCCGGAGATGCTCCAGGAAGCGGAAGGCTATGCAGATATCCTGATGAAAGACAGCGGGAACTATAACTCTCTGAATGGCAGGACAAAGTTTACCCCCGGAAAAACGGCCATGCGCTACATGCTGCTGCCCGCCTGGGTGCTGACCTACAAGGGCGGCAGGGATGGCAAGCCCTATTTCTTCATGATGAACGGACAAACTGGCAACGTGTGCGGCAAGCTGCCGGTGGACAAGGGCAAACTGCTGTTGACCTGCCTGCTGACAGGCGCGGCGGTGTTTGCACTTCTGTGCTTGGGAGGGAAATTCATATGGTAAGGAATATGAAACGGCTACTTGCCCTCATCGCGGCGCTGCTTCTTTTGCCCTGCATAGCGCTGGCCTCTTCCCGGGTTAT
>CAMDVP010000054.1 GCA_945877525.1 uncultured Clostridia bacterium
GGCGCAGGGGACGCTGGCCCTGCCGGACGTGAGCTGGCTGGACAGCGACGCGGCTCTGCCCGTCAGCGCCGCGGCAGAAAGGCTGGTGGCCCTGTACTGCACCCATAGTGACGAAAGCTACAAGCCATCGGATGGCACATACAGCGACCCGGAGAGAGGCTCCATTTACCAGGTGGCCGCCGCCCTGGCGGACGCGCTGGAGGAAAAGGGCGCGACCTGCGAGGTGTCCGACGCGCTGCATTATCCCCATGACGCGGGGGCGTACCGCAGATCCCGCCAGACGGCGGTGCAACTGCTCAAGGCAGGCCCGGACGCGCTGCTGGACATCCATCGGGACGGCATTCCCGACCCGGAGGAATACGCCGTGACCATCGGCAGCAAGAAGGCGTCCAAAGTGCGCCTGTTGGTGGGCCGGGGCAACCAGAACATGGAGGTCAACAAGGACTTTGCTCTGACGGTGAAGGCTGTGGCGGACAAGGTGTATCCGGGGCTCATCAAGGATATCTACATGGGTAAGGGCACCTATAACCAGGATCTTGCTCCCCACAGCCTGCTGCTGGAATGCGGCACCTATACCCTCAGCCGGGATCGGGTGCTGACCAGCATGCCCATGATGGCAGATGTGATGTACCGGGCGCTGTACGGCGGGGTGACCGGCTCGGCGGGCGCGTCGGATGTGCGGAGCGGTTCGGCGGAAAAGGGCGGGATTACCCCGGGCGCCACTGATGCGCCGGTGAGCGAAAGCAGCCGGGGCGCGGGCAGCGGACTGCTCTGGCTGGTGGTGATCGCCGTGGCGGCGCTGGTGATTTACGGCATTGTGTCCACCGGCTCCTTCAAGGGCGGCATGCACAAGATTGGACGGAACATCAACGAGATGTCCGGCGGGCTCATCGGGAAAAAACCGAATGAGGACGACAAACCTCCGGAAGCATAAACAGGGCCGGGGCGGCGCGAAACCGTCCCGGCCTTTGTATGTGCAGTGTTTCAAAATATGCTGCAATAAAAGAATAGAAGCAAGAGGATGGCCACGAAGGTTTCCAAAGGGCGACGCCTCGCCAGTGGCGAGTCCGCCGAAGGCGGAAGTCGAAAGCGGAGCGACGATGATCGGAAAGCCCTTTGGGGAGCGAGGCTTTCGTCGCCAGTGGCGACAATGGGAAAGCCGAGCGAGTCAGCCGAAACGAGCGGCCCTGGGCCGCGACGATTGAGGCTGCGGACGCGCCCGCAGGCGCGAAACCCTGCCCTCAACAAAGCAATCGATTTAAGCAAACGGTATCAGTGAATATCCTTCCGGCCATAATGGCGGAAGGCCAGTGCCACCGCCGCCGCCGTATACGCAACCCCGGGCAGGACAAGCGCCATATCCAGCGCGCCCCGCGTGAGCAGCTCCGCTCCGTCGGCATAGGCAAAGGGGGTGATATACCGAAGGAAGCGTGCGGAGTCTGTCAGATTGGCGATGAGGTTCAGAAAATACAGCCCCACAGCCAGCCCAAGTCCCAGCCCTGCGCCACCAGTACGCAGGAATGACGACAGGCCGAAGCAGACGCAGGCTGTCTCCAGCTGCAAAAGCATATGCGCCAGGTGCAGCAGCGAAAGCTCCCGCCAGGGCACCGATTCGCCAATAAGCGCCACGGACGCGGCGGACAGGGCAAAGACGGCCAGATTCAGCGCAACCACCTGCACAAGCACGGCCAGCAGCTTTTCCATCACCACGCGGCTGCGGGAAACGGGATGGGTGAGCAGAAACTCCGCCGTATGGTTCCGTTCTTCGCCGGCCAGGGCAGATATCCCTGTCAGCGCGGCGAAAAACGCGCCGCCCAGCCCCAGAATGTTGCCACACTCCACAGCGTAAAACCCGATCAGTGTGCCGAAGTTCAGCCTGTCCATGCCAAAGGCCGCCGAGAACGCGCCCATGGCGGCAAACATCCGGCTCATGCCTTCCATCTCACCTTTGATGTCCGGGTAAAGCAGAATACAAACGGCAATCAGCATTCCAATGCATGCCGTCCAGACAGCCAGCGCCCTTCGGCCCTGGCGAAGCTCATGACGCAGAAGAGTCATTGTCCGTCGCCTCCTTCCGTATAGTAGTGCAGGAAGATTTCCTCCAGATCAGGCTCGGAAACAGACAGTTCCTTCACATGTCCCAGGCTCAGCACTCGAAGCAGGTCGTCCATGCTGCCGCTGTACAGGAAAGACAGACTGTCGCCCTCCTGCTTCATGTCCCGCAGTCCGGGCAGTGCGGAAAGCGACGCCTCACCCCGCAGAACGATCCGTCTGGCGCTGGAATGGGAAAGCTCATTCACAGTACCCTCGGCGATGATGCGGCCTTCCCGGATGATGGCAGCCCGCTGACAGTGCCGCTGAATTTCGGACAGCACATGGCTGGAAAGGAAGATGGTGGCGCCCTCCCGGTGACGGGATTCCAGCAGCTCAAAGAATGCCCGCTGCATGAGGGGATCCAGGCCGCTGGTGGGTTCGTCCAGGACGAGAAGCTCGGGGCGGTGCTGCATGGCGCATACGATGCCTACCTTTTTGCGGTTGCCAAAGGACAGCTCGTTCACCTTTCGTCCCTCGTCCAGCTGCAGCACCTGGCAGAGCGAGGCGGCCTCCGTACGGCAGTCCATCCCGCGAAGCCCCGCTGAAAGGCGCAGCACGTCCCGCACCCGCAAGCCGGGGTAAAACGCGGATTCCGACGGCAGATATCCCACCCGAGCCAAGAGCTCTTCCCGTCTTGCGGAAATGTCCAAGCCCAGCAGCCGTGCGCTGCCCGAGGTGGGGCGAAGCAACCCCAGCAGGATGCGGATGGTGGTGCTTTTGCCTGCCCCATTTGGGCCGATAAAGCCGTAGAACGCGCCCTGCTCCACGGCAAGGTTTACCCCGTCAATGCCTCTGGCCGTGCCGTATCGCTTGGTCAGCGCATGGGTTTCAATCGACAGCATTTGTATCCTCCTCCTTGCGATAAATGGCCTCCCAATGCGCAAGCATGCGCAAGAAGTCCCGCTCCATGGCGTCCGGATCGATAGGGCCGCGCTGCAGCCTGTCCCACAGATACCCTACGGAGGCCCAGTACATCTCCTGATACATCATCTGAATATCAACCCCGGGGCGGAACTGGGCAGGGTCGAGGTTCATCAGCTTCGCACCGGCGCGAAGCCCCACATACCGGTCGATGCTGCGCTTCACATCATCGCAGATGTCGGGGTCTGTCTCATAGTACGCTCGCATCACGAAAGCGCCCATGTCGGGGTATTTACGGATCAACTGCACCTTGGCGCCAAGGCCCCGGCGCATGCTCTCAAACAGGTCGGTCTGTCCATAGCAGCCCGCGTCACGCAGACATTTGATCGTTGTCCGGGCGCAGTATTCCCACAGGAACAGATACAGCTCCTTCTTGTTGGCAAAATAGTGAAACAGCAGGGATTTGCTGATGCCTGCCTCCGCAGCGATGTCGCCCACGGGGCTTTTTTTGTAGGAATTCCTGGAGAACACCCGATAGCCTGCGTTGATGATGGCACGGCGCTTCTCCGGGGGCAGGGCGAAGAATCTCTCGTTCATGGCGTCCACCTCCATCGACCGGAGCGGTCAATATCCATTATAAGCCATTGACCGATTTTGTGAAGACCCCATGTGCGAATGCTTATCTGCGCCGCGCCAGATTTTCCACACCCATGTATGCGCCTGACAGCAGGCACCATAGTGCCGTATAGGGCACACACACCTGTCCGCGCCAGTTCAGTGGCATGCGGCGATAGTCCCACACCTGATATTGCCTGTTCCACAACAGGCCGCAGGCAGCCTCAATGGCCGTAATGCCCGCGCCGCACAGAAGGGACTTGCCCAGGGCCGGCAGGTCGGTTTGGTGGATACGATGAATCATGGCTGCGCCGAGTCCGCCGGCCAGGGCCATGCTTGGATGAGTGCGCCCCCGCCAGAGCACCTCTAATGCGGGATATCCCACTGCGCCCAAAAGAAACGGCCGCATCGCATTCCTCCTCATGCCGTTATTGTGCGCAGAATACCCCGGGGCAATCTGACAGATGCAGCCGCTATGGGCAAGAAAAGGTTGAAAAATCGGCGGGAAGCGTATATAATAGATACGATGAACAGGGAGGTGCGTTATGTTTACCGGTTTTCCGGAGGAAACGCTTCAGTTTTTCCTGGATATTCGCTTCCACAACAGCATCAGCTATTTTGAGGAGCAGCGCGAACGGTTCCGTCAGGATGTGCAGGCGCCGTTTTACGCATTCATCGAGGAGCTTGCACCAAGGCTGCGCACCATCGACCCGCAGATGGAGCTTCGTCCCTACAAGTGTCTGGCCCGTATTCGCCGGGATACCAGGTTCACCAAGGACAAGAGCCCCTATCGCGACCACCTGTGGATCACCTTCCGCCGGGCGGGAGAGCCCCGGGAGCAGTCGCTGAACTACTGGTTCGAGTTTGGCCCGCAGACGCTGGAATGGGGATTGGGCTTCTGGGGTGAAAACCGGCCGGTGATGGACCGGCTGCGCCGGCAAATGGCCGCACAGCCTAAGCGCATCCAGGATATCATAGACGACTGCCGCCTTCCGGAGCATCACCTGGTCAAAAGCGGGCCGGAGTTCCGGCGCATGGCGGTGCCGGAGAACATCCCGCCGCTTTTGCAGACCTGGTACAGGAGCAAGGAGCTTTACATCGGGCGGACGAATGTGAAGTACGAGTGGGCCTTTGACGAGAAGCTGCCGGAGCGCGTGTGGCGGGACTACCGTGCCATGGCGCCGCTGTACCGGCTGCTGCGGGGCATTTATGACGATGTGCAGGCTGAAAGCAGCCAGGACTGAAAAGTGAAGGAGGCAATGGACAATGGATTGGATGAAACTCAAAAGCGGCAGCGATGTGCGAGGCGTAGCCGTAGGCGAAAACCGGACGCTGACGCCCCATGTGGCGGCCTGCCTTGGCATGGCCTTTGCCCGGTTTGTGGCGGAGAAGAAGCATAAGAGTGTTGCACAGGTGACCATCGCCCTGGGACGTGACAGCCGCATTTCCGGCGAGGAGCTGCTGCGCGCTGCGGCGGAGGGCGTATCGAAGGCCGGGGCGGCCGTAATGGACTTCGGCATGTGCACCACCCCCGCCATGTATATGTGCATTATTACCCCCGGGTTCCAGCCCGACGGCTCCATTATGATTACCGCCAGCCATCATCCTTATGACAAGAACGGCCTCAAGTTCTTTGTGGAGGAAGGCGGCCTGGAGGGCAGCGATGTTGAAAAGCTGCTCCGGGCGGCCCAGGAGCTGGAGCCTGAAGGAATGCCCATCGCCGGGGCCATCACGCAAAAGGCGTTCCTGCCCACCTACCAGGAGCTGCTGGCGGGCCGCATCCGCAAGGGGCTGGATACCGACATGGCTAAGCCGCTTCTGGGCCTGCATGTCGTGGTGGACGCGGGCAACGGCGCGGGCGGCTTCTACGCCGAACTGCTGGAAAGCCTGGGCGCGTGGGTGGAAGGCAGCCAGTTCCTGGAGCCTGACGGCTATTTCCCCAACCATATTCCCAATCCGGAAAATGCGGACGCCATGGCATCCCTGCGCAAGGCGGTGCTTGGCGCCGGGGCTGACCTGGGCGTGATTTTCGACGCGGACTGCGACCGCGCCGCCATTGTGGATGCGGACGGACGGGAAATCAACCGCAACCGCCTCATTGCGCTGATTTCCGCGATCCTGCTGGACGAAAAGCCCGGGCAGACCATTGTGACCGACTCGGTAACCTCCTCCGGATTGAAGAAGTTCATCAACGACTGGGGTGGGGAGCACTACCGCTATAAGCGGGGCTATCGCAACGTGATTGACGAGGCTATTCGCCTTAATGCCGAGGGCATCGAATGCCCCCTGGCCATCGAAACCAGCGGCCATGCCGCGCTGAAGGAAAACCACTTCCTGGACGACGGCATGTATCTGGTGACGGTGCTGATTGTCCGCGCCATGAAGCTAAAGCGGGAGGGTTCCACTCTGGGCAGCCTGATTGCCGACCTGAAGGAGCCTGTGGAAAGCGCTGAGCTGCGGCTGAATATTGTGGCCGAGGACTTCCGCGAAACGGGCAAGGTGGCCATTCAGCGGGTGCTGGACTACGCCAACGCCGCCGAAAACTGGCATATTGCCCCCGACAACCGCGAGGGTGTGCGCATTTCCTTCGACCTGGACGGCGGCATGGACAACGGCTGGTTCCTGCTGCGCCTGTCCGTTCATGACCCGGTGCTGCCCCTTAATGTGGAAAGCGACGTGGCCGGCGGGGTGCTGCAGATGCTTAAGAGCCTGTACGCTGTGCTGAAGGATTGCGAGGGTATTGACCTGGAGCCGCTGAGAAAGGCAATTGGCTGATTTCAGATCCGATGCCGGATGAGCCCTGTCTGGTGCATCCGGTTTTCAAATATGCCGGGAGGTGGGACGGATGCCTGAGATCGATTTCCATCAGGGCTTTCGTCCATTGACCTCCCATCCCTTTGATCGGGAGGACTGCGGAGAAACCTTGCCCTGCAAGGCGCTCAGGCCCTATGTGCGCTGCTTCTGGGGCCCTGTGGTACAAAAGCCCTGCCTGGTGGTGCCGGATGCCTGCGCGGACATCATCATCCGCACGGACGACGAGCGTATCCGTATGGCGTTCTGCCCGGTGGACAACACGCCCTTTGTATCCGGGCTGCAAAGCGGCTGCATGTTTGGCGTGCGCTTCTATTTCTGGGCGCTGCCATACTGGACGGGCGGCCCCTTCAGCGAGGAAGCCTTTCCCGACCTGCGGAGCTATCTGGCGCGGGAGGGCTTTGTGGAAGCCGACCACGCCAGGCGGAGCCGGCTGATGGAAGCGTATCTTTTGCGGCGCATGGAAAAGAATCGGGTGGAGGGCGCGCTGCTGGACGGAGTGGACTATCTTTTGCGCAGCCATGGCCGGGTGCAGGCAAAGGATGCAGCAGTCCATGCAGCCGTCAGCTTGCGGACGCTGGAACGCCTGTTCCGGGCGAGGCTGGGCCTTTCCCCAAAAGAGGCCGCCGAGGTGATCCGCTATCAGACGCTGTGGCGGCGCAGTCTGGCGCCGGATGGCTTTGACGTGCAGGAACAGGTGGAGGCGCTGGGGTTTTGCGACCAGGCGCATCTGCTCAACACATTCCGGCGTTATCACGGCCTGCCACTCCGGGAGGCTGTGGCGCGGGCAAAAAACATCGCGTTTTTCCAAGACGGCGCGACGGGCCTGTGATAGGATTGTTTCATTAACCAATGAGAGAGGGGATAGACGGATGCTGGGCATTGTTCCAAATCTACACTTTGACGGCTGCTGCGCCGAGGCCATGGCGTTGTACCGGGCTGCCTTTGGCGCGCAGACTTCCTTTGTAATGCACTACGCGGACGCAGACCCCAAGGATTTGCGCAGGCCGCTGAACGAAGCGGAAAAGCAGTATGTGTACCATGCGGAGAGCACTTTCGCTGGAACGCGGGTGATGATGGCTGACGAGTTGGACATGCCTATGCAACCGGGAACAGCGATGATCCTTGTCATCACCATGGACAACAGGGATGAGGTCATGCAAGCCTTCCGGGTGCTGGAGGAGGGTGGCAGGGTGATCTATCCGCCCCACGCCACGGCATACAGCTCCTGCACCTGCAGCCTGACCGACCGCTATGGCTTTCGATGGACCATCATGACGGAGCAGACAGAACGGTAAAACAGTGTTATATTAAATATAGCATCAAGAGGACGGCTCCGAAGGTTTCCATAGGGCGGCGCCTCGCCAGTGGCGAGTCTGCCGAAGGCGGAAGTCGAAAGCGGAATGACAATGACCGGAAAGCCCTTTGGGGAGCGAGGCTTTCGTCGCCAGTGGCGACAATGAGAAAGCCGAACGAGTCAGCCGAAACGAGCGGCCCTCGGCCGCGACGATTGAGGCTGCGGACGCGCCCGCAGGCGCGAAACCTCTGCCCCTCATCAAAACAATCGTTTTGAACAAAAACAGAATAAAACAAACAATACCGCCGCCGGAATGTGCATATCCGGCGGCGGTGCTTTACAGTCGGACAACGCCCTGCGTCAGGGCCAGCCCTGTTGGCAGGCCGCAGCCCAGGGCCCACAGGTCATAGGCCAGAAGCTCGGTGCGGAACCATGCTTCATCCGGCGGAAAATCGGCGGCCTTCCCGATGATGGGGAAGCCGCTTTGCTTTATCCTGCGGAGAAGCGGCAAAGCAGCGTCCGCCATGCCCAGCAGCCACGCGGCGGGAGGAAGGGGCTCGCGATCAAGCTGCGCGGAGGTCATACCGAGAAGTGCGTGAGTGCACAGACGGGATAGCCGTGCGTAGGGATAGCGGCGTGTCTTGGCCCATTGGAGCAGAGCTTCTCTGCCGCAGGAGGCTGCGGACGCGGCCATCAGACGATCCTCAATGCCTTCGGACAGGTCCGGCAGAGCGGCCCAATCCGCAAGGCTCATGGAGCGCAGGCGGCACAGGAGCGCCCCGTCCAGCGATTCCGGACGGTGGATGCGACCGCAGAGCGCCTCCTGCTCGAGGATTGTGTAGGCGGCATTCGGCATGGCGGCCCGGGCGCCGGCCCAGTTTCCCCGAAGTATGGCGCTGCGCAGGGCCGTTGCGGAGGGCGCGTCCGGGGAAAGTCCTGTGGCGTGATAGCTGCCCTGCCGTGGAACAGGGATGACCTCCATCTCCGCGTTCAGGCGAAGCATGGCGCGAAGGTAACATACGGCCAGGGTGGCGTTAGGGGACGACAGCGCTGCTTCCGCGCCCGGAATGCGTTCCTGTACGGCGGCGGACAGGGCGGCAGGGTAAGGTCGTCCTGCGCCAAGAAGCTCCCGCAGGCGGGTGCGGAAGGCGGCGTCAGGCTCCTCCAGCAGGCGGGCACAGGCGCGGAGAAGGGGCAGGTTGTTCTGCTCCACCCCGAAGGAGATGGCGTCCACCCCCATGCTTTTCAGCAGCGCCACGCCGGAAAGAGCGAAGTGCTCCGCGTCCCTGGCAGCCCATACGGCAGGCAGAGCAAACACTGCGTCCGCCCCGCAGGCAAGGGCCATCCGTGTCCGCGCGGCGGGGGAGAGCAGGGCAAACTCGCCCCGCTGGGTGACACAGGAGGACATGACCACTGCCACACAGTCGGCTCCGGTGCGCTCCCGGGCCTGTGCCAGATGGAAGGCGTGGCCACGATGAAAAGGATTGTATTCGGCAATGACTCCGACGGTGTGCATGGACATGCCTCCTCTCATATTGAGTGCATTATAGCATGAATCATCCCAAAAGGAAAAGCCAAAAGGGGGAAAACCAACTTTACAAATGGCAGATTGGTGGTATAATAGAATAGAATCCATATGAGGAAAGGATGAAAACACACCATGAAGAATTTCATTGTTGAAACCTCCGCCCGTCATGTGCATGTGACCCAGCAGGATCTGGAAACCCTGTTCGGCAAGGGATATGAGCTGAATGTAAAGAAGATGCTGTCCCAGCCCGGCCAGTATGCCTGCGAGGAGCGGGTGGACGTGGTCGGCCCCAAGAAGACCCTCACCGGCGTGAGCATCCTCGGACCCGTTCGCAACGCCACCCAGGTGGAAATTTCCCTGACCGACGCGCGTTCCATCGGCGTGGCCGCTCCCATTCGTGAATCCGGCGATATTGAGGGTTCCGGCGCATGCAAGCTGGTGGGCCCCGCGGGCGAGGTGGAGATCAGCCAGGGCGTGATCGCCGCCAAGCGCCACATCCACATGACTCCTGCCGACGCTGCCGAGTGCGGCGTGCAGGACAAGGATGTTGTCAGCGTGAGGGTGGACACCAATGGCCGCAGCCTGGTTTTCGGAGACGTGGTGGTTCGCGTGAGCGAGAAGTTTGCTCTGGCCATGCACATTGACACCGACGAAAGCAACGCCGCCGCCTGCGGCCGCGACACCATGGGCGAAATCGTCAAGTAATGCGAGCAGAATAAAGGAGTTCGACCGATGAAGATTCTGATTGTGAACGCGGGTTCCTCATCCCTGAAGTATCAGGTGATCGACATGGAGGGCGAGCAGGTGCTGGCCAAGGGCGTTGTGGAGCGCATCAACATTGAGGGCAGCCAGCTCAAGCACGCCAAGGGCAAGGCCAAGTATGAGATCAAGCGCCCCATCAAGGATCATGTGGAGGCCACCCAGCTGGTGCTGGCCACCCTGCAGGATCCCGAGATGGGCGTGATTTCCTCCGTGGACGAGATCGGCGCGGTGGGCCATCGCGTGCTGCACGGCGGTACCGAGTTCTCTGAGTCTGTGGTGATCAACGACCAGGTGAAGGCTGCTATCCGCAAGTGCATTCCTCTGGGCCCCCTGCACAACCCCGCCAACCTCATGGGCATCGAGGCCTGCGAGAAGGTTATGCCCACCACCCCCCAGGTGGCTGTGTTCGACACCGCGTTCCATCAGACTATGCCCGCCAAGGCGTACATGTATGGTGTACCCAAGCGCTTTGAGGAGCAGTACGGTGTGCGCCGCTACGGCTTCCACGGCACCAGCCACCGCTATGTCAGCAAGCGCGTGTGCGAGTTCATGGGCGTTGATCCCGTGGGCCAGCGCATCATCATCTGCCACCTGGGCAACGGCTCCAGCCTGAGCGCCGTGGTGGACGGCAAGTGCGTGGACACCTCGATGGGCCTGACCCCCCTTGAGGGCCTGCTGATGGGCACCCGCTGCGGCTCCTGCGACCCCGCGGTGGTGCAGTTTATCGCCAACAACGAGCATATGACCCCCGACGAGGTGCTGGACATGATGAACAAGAAGTCCGGCCTGCTGGGTATCAGCGGCACCTCCTCCGACATGCGCGACGTGGACGAAGCGGCGGACAGGGGCGATCCCAACGCCATTCTGGCCCGCGACATGCTGGTCTACGGCATTCAGAAGTACATCGGATCCTATGCCGCGGCCATGGGCGGCGTGGACATGATCGTGTTCACTGCTGGCATCGGTGAGAACAATGGCCGTCTGCGTGAACGCGTGATGGCGAACTTTGAATATCTGGGCGCGAAGCTGGACACGGCTAAGAACACCGCCTGTGCCGATGGCCATGCCACCGAGTGCGTGATTTCCACCGACGACAGCCGGGTGAAGGTGCTGGTCATCCCCACTAACGAGGAGATCATGATCGCCCGTGATACCCTCGAGCTGGTGAGCAAGTAATCCCCGCAGGGCAGGAAATACGCGAGAAATTCCTGTTGACAAACGCAGGGAAAAATTCTATAATAAGCAATGGTCACATTTGAGGTGAGGACGATGACGCTGAACGTATCCGACGCGCTGCACCATCCCGGCCAGGACTATGCCTTCCAGGGCGAGCAGACCATTGCCCCCGTGGATATCGGCGGCGATACCGTATCCTTCGATACGGCGCTGCTCAAGGGCAGGTTCTTTACGGCCGACGACGGAAGCGTGACGGTGGACGGCAGACTGACTACCGTGGCTCACGCTCATTGCGCAAATTGCCTGGAGCCTGCCATGGCGGAGATTGATACGCCCTTCCATGAAACCTTTCAGCGGAACGGCGATCCGTCAGACGACGAGATTTTCGCCTATGAGGGCTATCGGGTGGAATTTGACAAGCTGGCCATGTCCTACGCTGTGCTGGCCCTGCCCATTCGCTTCCTCTGCAAGGAGGATTGCCCGGGACTGGGCGAAACGCACCCGGTGGACGTTGATTTCAGCCTATGCCAGAAGGAACTGCCAGGTCAGCATCCTTTTGCGGCATTGCAGCAGTTGCTGACAAAGGATGAGGAGGTGTAAACATGGCTCTTCCGAAGGGAAAAATCTCCAAGGCTCGCAAGCACAGCCGTCAGGCGAACTGGAAGCTGAGCCTGCCCGGCATTGTTGAATGCCCGCAGTGCCATCAGATGAAGCTGGCGCACCGCGTGTGCAAGCACTGCGGTTACTACAAGGGAACGCAGGTCGTCGTGAAGGACGAGGCTCAGAAGGCCTGAGTTTCTGCATCCCTTTCATAGCTCTCGCAAATGGAGGAGGAGTACCCTGTACGCGCAGGCAGAGAGAGCGGTTCACCGGCTGCAAGACCGCTTCTGCAATCGATAGGGGAAGGTCGCTTCCACAGAGCGCCGGATGAACGCATGTCCTGCATGCCTTAGTTTGGCGCGGGCGCACCCGTTACAGTGCAGGTGAGGCAAACTCCAGCCGGTTACGGCACGTTTGCGAAGCAAGGTGGTACCACGGAGCAGTTCCGTCCTTCGGGATGGAGCTGCTTTTTTGATCCTTGGAGCTGTCTGCAATACTGTGCTGCAAAAAGTACAGCAGAAAGGAGATGGCCCCGAAGGTTTCCAAAGGACGATCGGAAAACCCTTTGGTCGCGCCCGCAGGCGCGAAACCTCTGCCTTCGGCAAAGAAATCGTTTAGGCAAGAACAGTATAACACGCGCTGCCGGAGCATGGCAGCAGGGAGGTGACCCGTATGTCTTACCCCGAAAAGGTGCTGTCCCGCATCCTTGACCCGGGCATTGCGCTGATCGCCGTAGGAGCGGTCGCGGTGTTTCTGTCCGAGCGCATCACCCGGGGCATTGCCGATGAAAAGCATCGCGCGACGGCCAATACTGCTATCAAGGCAGCGGGGTTGGTCGTCGCAATCATCGGGGCTGTGCTGCTGTTTACATAAGGAGTGGATGGGATGGTTCACCTGGAGGAAATCACTCCGGACAACTGGCGCAGCGGCCTGCAGGTTGCGAAGGAGCAGCAGCGCTATGTGGCCTCATCCGCAGGGCTGCTGGCCAGAGCCTATGTCTATCGCGGACAGCGCTCGCAGGCGCGGCTGATCCTGAACGGCGATACGCCCGTGGGCATGGCGCTGTGGTACGACCTGCCGGACATGGACGCCTATGATTTCAGCCAGATTTTCATTGACGAGCGCTATCAGCGCCGGGGCTATGGGCTGGCGGCGGCCAGGCTGGTGCTGGAGGAAATGCGCCGGGATGGACGCTTTCCAGGCGTGTACCTGTGCTATATTGATGGAAACGATGCAGCTCGCAGACTCTACGAGCAGCTGGGCTTTGCCAGAACAGGTGAGGACGACGGCGACGAGCTGGTCATGTATCGGAAGATGTGAAATTCATCGGTCAACAGGAGGAAGGAAGCTATGGAAACCAACCATGCTGCCAAGCAGATGGAAACGAAATTCAATCCACAGGCTATTGAAAGCGAGATTTACCAGGCCTGGGAGGAAGCAGGCGCTTTTGAGGCCCACCGCGTGGAGGGCAAGAAGCCCTTTACCATTGTGATGCCCCCGCCCAATATTACCGGTCAGCTGCACATGGGCCATGCCATGGACTGTACCCTGCAGGACGCGGCCACCCGCTATCACCGCATGAAGGGCGATCCCACCCTGTGGCTCCCCGGCACCGACCATGCCGCCATTGCCACGGAGGTGAAGATCGTCGAGGCCATGCGCAAGGAGGGCCTGACCAAGGAAAGCCTGGGCCGTGATGGCTTTCTCAAGCGCGCGTGGCAGTGGAAGGAAGAGTACGGCGGACGCATTGTGCACCAGCAGCGCCGCATGGGCGTGAGCTGCGACTGGAGCCGCCAGCGCTTCACCATGGACGAGGGCTGCTCCAAGGCTGTGCGGGAGACCTTCTGCCGCCTGTATGAGAAAGGCCTCATTTACCGCGGCAACCGCCTGGTGAACTGGTGCACCGAGTGCCAGTCAGCCATTTCCGACGCAGAGGTGGAACACAAGGAGATGGACGGCCATTTCTGGCACCTGCTGTATCCGGTGAAGGAAACCGGCGAGCTGCTGGAGCTGGCCACCACCCGTCCTGAAACCATGCTGGGCGACACTGCCGTAGCCATCAACCCTGCGGATGAGCGCTACGCCCACCTGCATGGCTGCCATGTGATGCTGCCCCTCGTCAACCGGGAGATTCCCATCGTGTGCGACGAGCACGCTGATATGGAAAAGGGTACCGGCGTGGTGAAGATCAC
>CAMDVP010000055.1 GCA_945877525.1 uncultured Clostridia bacterium
GAAGGAGTGCAGAGGGCGACGGCTCGCCAGTGGCGAGTCCGCCGAAGGCGGAAGTTGAAAGCGAAGCGACGATGATCGCAAAGCCCTCTGCTCGCCTCCGCAGAGGCGAAAACCTTCTGTCACATATTGAGAACCAAACGGCCGGCACGATACTTCATGCCGGCCGTTGGTTTATCTGGCAAACCCGGTTAAGTCCCGCACAACCTCCCCGGCGATGATCAGCCCGGCCACGGCGGGCACGAAGGCCGTGCTGCCGGGTGTTTGACGGCGGGAGGTCTGCTCCTCCGCCGGGGCAGGCAGGGGGGTGAGGGAGGGCTCGGTGGAATAGACGACCTTGAGGTGCTTTACGCCCCGCCGCCTTAGCTCGGTGCGCATGACCCGCGCCAGGGGGCACACGCTGGTCTGGTAGATATCGGCCACGCGGAAGGCTGTGGGGTCGAGCTTGTTGCCTGCGCCCATGCTGCTGATGATGGGCACCTCTGCCTCCTGTGCCTGCAGCACCAGGGCCAGCTTGCCGGTCACGGTGTCAATGGCGTCCACCACATAGTCATACTGGGTGAAGTCGAACTGTCCTGCCGTTTCGGGGGTGTAGAAGGTTTTGTGTACGCGAACGAGCGCGTCGGGATTGATGTCCGCAATGCGGTCGCGGGCCGCGTCCACCTTGTACTGGCCAATGGTCGCGCGGGTGGCGATGATCTGCCGGTTCAGGTTGCTCAGACAGACCTGGTCGTTGTCGATCAAATCCAGAGCGCCCACGCCGCTGCGGGCGAGGGCTTCCACCACATGGCCGCCCACGCCGCCCACGCCGAACACCGCCACCCGGGCCCGCGCCAGGCGTTCCATGCCCTCCTGCCCCAGAAGAAGCGCTGTCCGTGCAAAGGCTTCGTCCATGCCGCTCCGCTCCTTTCACCGATGAGTTTTCTGCGGATATTATACGCCCCGGGGCGGAGCGCGTCAATGCGGCGCGTGGCAGCTTACTTGCGCTTCTGCACCTTGGTTGCGAAGCCGTTGTCGGTGGCCCACTTGTGTGCGTAGGAGCCGTCCACCACGGTGAACTTCACCTTGGAGGAGCAGCCGTCAAAGGCATGCGCGCCGATGGAGGTCAGCGAGTCGGGCAGGGTGACGGCGGACAGGGCGGAGCAGTCGAAGAAGGCCACGTCGCCGATTTCGGTCACGCCCTCGGGGATGACCACGTTCTTGAGCGCCGCGCAGCCGCGGAACGCGCCCTCGCCGATGGAGGCGACCTGCGCCTTCTTGGCGAAGGTGACCTTGCTCAGCTTTTCGCAGTTTTCAAAGGCGTATGCACCCACGGAGGCAATGGACTCGGGCAGGCTGATTTGCTTGAGCTTTTTGCAGTTCATGAACATGCCGTCGCTGATATAGGGCACGCCGTTTTTCAGGGTGACGGTCTGGAGAGCACGAGTACACCCCGCAAAAGTGTATGGGCCGATTTCCTGCACGGAGCCGGGAATGGTAACACTCTTCAAGGCAGAGTCCATAAATGCGCAGGCACCGATCTTAACCAGCGTTTCGGGAAGCGTCAGCTTATTCTTGTAAATTGTGAGATTTGCGCCGTAAAAGGCAAACATGCCAATATTCTCGAGATTTTCAGGAAGTTTGCATTTCACGTTAAGGTCACATAGTCCGCCAATTGCTGTCACACCGGGAGCTGTCAACTTACCGACGGAATCATAATAGCCGACCTGAAGGGCTGACAATCCTATCGTATGAATGGTGTCCGGCAGAATCACTTCTTCAACACGCGTACTGAAAAGCAACGGAATGTCTTTGTCCGGCAGATTAATGCCGACATTGGTGTCCAGGCCCAGACGGGTGATGACATACCCGTCTATGGTTTCGGGTATGGTGATTGTTTTCGATTGATATCCCTGATCCATTGCGATAAGAGCCGCCGTGCCGTCATTGAGCAGATAATAGGTATATTCGCCGCTTTGACGCACGTTTGCCATATTCCAGGCGGAGTCCTCCACATAGCATTTCCCTATCCAACTGTTGTCAGAACCACCGCCACCAAAATAAAAACCAGTCTGATATTCAAAAGGCAAATATACATCCTTGTCATGCACCTTGGTCATGACACATGCGTAGAATGTGTTGGGGTTCGCAGCCATCGCCGCGCAGGGCAGCACCATGGATGCCAGCATGACCATCAGGGTCACCAGGGCCAGATACCGTTTCCTCATACAAGTTCGCTCCTTTGTGTGGGCTGTCGCGCGATCGCCGACAGCCTGTGTAAAATCATTGTATAGGCATCATGGAGGAAAGTCAAGCAATCCGGCAAAGAGACGCAAAAAACCACAGCATGGGAATGCCATGCTGTGGCAATGTCTGTGCAGATGGTGTGCTGGCTTCGGCTCCCGGCCAATCAGCCGCGCTTCACCCGCAGGGTCTTGACCTCAAAGCCCCGGAAGCGCAGCTGCACCCGGCCGTCCCGCAGGGGCAGCTGCTCCGACGGATTTTCCAGCATGTCGCAGGCATAAACCGCCCCGGCGGGGAGGCTCAGCGTCAGGCAGGCGTCGCAGGCGGCGTGCTTGCTCTCGTAGAGGCGGATGATCGTGTCGCCGCTGCCGTCCTCGGCGGCCTTCACGGTGTCGATGATGACGTTGGGCGCATCCACGCTCATCATGGAGAAGTCCTCCGCCGCGCCCTCCGCTGTGGTGACGGGCACGTTCAGCTCGTAGCCCTCCCGCACCACGCCGCAGTCCGCGAAGGGGCCGTCCCACAGGTAATAGCTGTACACAAAGTGATGCGCGCCCTGGTCGGCATGGGGGTCGGGGCAGACGGAGGCGCGCAGCAGCGTCAGGGCGATTTCGTCCCCCAGCATGCTCACGCCGTACTTGCTTTCGTTCAGCACCGCCGCGCCGTGGCTTTCGTCGCACAGGGCGGTGTAGCGGTGGTTGCACACCTCGAATCGGTCGGCGTCATAGGGCCGGCTGCGGTGGGTGGGCCTCTTGATATAGCCGAACTGAATCTCGTTGATGCCCTCCTCGGCATGGATGCCCGTGGGGAAGGCGGCCTTCAGCAGGCGGTGCCGCTCATGCCAGTCCACCCGGGTGTCAAAGTCGATGCGGGTGCTGCCTGCGTCGAGGGAGATGACCTGCGTCCAGTCGGAGTGGCCCACACGGCGCGTCACCTTCACGGCGGCGCGCCAGGGAGTGCTTTCCTCAAGCGTCAGCACGCCGTTTTCCTCCAGCGCCACGGGGCTCTGGTCATACATGCTGTCGATGTCCCACGCGTCATACATCCGCGGCACATCCTTGAACAGCTTCAGCACGTTGGCCTTGTCGCGGATGCGGCGGTGCCCCTGCGCGTCGCGGCAGTCGGTCAACTCGCCCTGCCGGTTGATGCGCACGGAAACCAGGCCGTTGCTCAGGAGGATTTCGTCTCCGTCCCATGCGGCGGTGACGGGCGTATCGGGCTGGGACTCGTCCACCCGGGACGTCCAGCCGCAGGGCGGAATGGTAACCCGGCCATAGCCGCGGCTCGTTTTCACCAGGGCCGTGCGGGGCCAGGACAGGCTGTTGAACCAGGTGGTGCCATCGCCGGAAGTCAGGCTGCGGCAGGCGCGCTCCGTCACCTGCGCCGCGTCCGTGAGAATTTCACCGTAGAGCCTGCGGGCTTCCTCATACACGCGGGCGATGCTGCTGCCGGGGAGAATGTCGTGGAACTGGTTGAGCAGCACGCCCTTCCAGCACCTGTCGAGGGTTTCCGCCGGATAGGGCGTTTTGTCCTGCGCCGCCACCGACCACATTTCCGCCTCGCGCAGGGCCAGCTCGCTCTTGCGGTTGCCGCGCTTGATGGCGGCCTGGCTGGTGTAGGTGCCCCGGTGGCACTGGAAGTACAATTCGCCCACATAGCGGTTGACCGGCGCACCCTCCTTCGCGCAGTCCTCAAAGAACTGCTGGGGCGCCTCGAATTCCACCTGCGGCACGCCCTCCAGGTTCTTTTCCCGAAGAACGTACTCAATGTGGTCGCGGCAGGGACCGCCGCCACCGTCGCCGTAGCCGAAGGGCAGAAGGAAGCTGCTCAGGTCGCGCTTCTGCACCCGGTCGCGCCAGCGGCCCGCCACGGTGGCCGGGTCGGTGCGGGAGGTGTAGTCCATGTGCAGGAAGGAGGTAATTTCGCTGCCGTCCATGCCCTGCCAGGTGAAATAGTGGTAGGGGAAGCGGTCGGAGCCGTTATAGGTCCAGAAGATCTTCTGGGTCGTGAGGTACCGCACGCCGCAGCCGCGCAGAATCTGCGGCAGGGCGGCGCTGTAGCCGAAGGTGTCCGGCAGCCACAGCAGCTGGCAGTCCACGCCGAACTCCTCTTTGTAGAAGCGCTTGCCGTGCACCAGCTGGCGGATGAGGCTTTCGCCGGAGGTCATGTTGGTATCAGGCTCTACCCACATGCTGCCGTCGGCAATCCACTGCCCTGCGCGGATTTTCTCCTTGACGCGCTCGTACAGCCGGGGATAGAGCTGCTTGCAGATCAGGTAGGTCTGCGGCTGGCTCTGGATGAATTTGTAGTCGGGGTACATGTCCATCAGCCGCACCTGCTGGGCGAAGGTGCGGGCCACCTTGCGCTGGGTTTCCCGATAGGGCCACAGCCAGCACACGTCCAGGTGCGCGTTGCCGACGGCGGCAAAGCGGGGCATGGTGGAGCCGTTGCGGGCCTCCAGCGCCGGGCGGAGGATTTCCCTTGCCCGGGCGTAGTCCTGCAGCCGGGCCTCCCGGGGCTGTTCAAAGTCCACCGCCAGGGTGAACTGCTCCAGGGCCTCCTCAATGCGGGCTGCCCGCAGGGAGGTGCCGTCCGCTACGGTGAGCAGATCGCACAGGGCAGTGACATCCAGCCACAGCTGATAGGCCTCCTCATGCCAGATGCCCCAGGTGCTTCGGCCGATGACCTGCCGGGGTTGCTGCTCGTCGGGAAGAAGATAGTCGCCCTCCCGCACCGGGCCGACGGAACTGTGGCCCATCGGGCTTTGGGGGAAATCATGCCCTGCATAGGCTTCCATCAGCAGGTGGAAGCGCTGCCCGGGCTGGCCGTCTGTGGTCAAAATCTGGTCGCACAGGTAGTGGTGCACTTCCTTGACCCACTCCGCCCTGCGGGTGCCAAAGGCTTCACCGTTCACAAACAGGGTCGCTTCGCCGCCGGATTGCAGGTTCATCACAATGCGCTGTCCCCGGGCGCGCTCGTCCAGCGTGATGTCGCCCCGCAGCCAGGCATATTCCCATGCCCGGCCCCAGGAGGTGCCCACGGGCATGGGCGCAAAGCTGCGGCCCTCCGCCTCCTCCGGGGACAGCATGTCATAGGTGCAATAGCCCTCCAGGGGAATATCCCCCAGGGGCTCGTAAAATTCCTTTTCCAGCGTGGCAATCCAGTGCTTCAGCCGTGCCTCCCATTCAGGACGCATGAAAAACGCCTCCCTGCTGCTCTATTGATACGGTTGTCACTGGCGTCTATTCTATCATAACCATGCTGGAACAGGCAAGGGGGCATTTGCCGGAAAGAACTTATTCCGCGGCCACAATGTTTGTAAAGCCGGTGTGATCCCTGGTCAGCGTGAAATCCGCCGTACCGGTTTCGGCGGAGGATGTCATACCCTGCCGTCCACCCATGCCGCCAAAGCCGCCCATGCCCCGTCCGCCCATGCGGTCAAAGGCGCTCAAGTCCACGTTGCCCAGATATTGCGCGATTTCCTCCTCCGTCAGAATGTCCGTCAGGCTAAAGCCGGTGAGCAGGCCGTTGAGGTCCTTGCTTTCAAGCAGCTCGTTCAGATCCCGCCCCTGGAGAATTTCATTCAGATCGACGCCGATGTCCGGCATGTCGGGCCGGGCCTTGTCAAAGTCGGGAGCGCCGCCCTCATCCGGGGGCTGGGGCATGCCGCCGTTCATGCTGCTCTGCTGAGCCGCGTCGCCGCCGTGCTGCATCAGGGTACCGGGGGTATAGGAGGCGATGGAGGTGTACAGGCCGTCCTGCACCTCGCCCTCGATTTCGCCGCCAAGGTACACATGATAGGTTTCCCCTTCCCGCAGCGCGGGGGTGGAGAAGGCGATGTAAGTGTAATCATAGGGGAAGTCGTAGGCGAACACCGGGGTTCCCTGGGTGTCGGTAACCACCAGCAGATCCTGTGTCTTCTGCGCGAATTCCAGCATCATGAACAGCTGGGCGGAGCCGCTGTCGATGGGGTCGTACATGTTGCCCGCGCCCACAATCACGCCGCCGTTGATATAGCTGCCCATGTCCTAGTCAATGCCGCTGTCCATGCTGGCGGGATGGGCCAGGTTGATGGCTGTGCCGCCATTGAAGACGATGGAGCCGTTGGAGTCGATGCCATCGCCCTCGCCGCCTTCCAGGTTTTTCACCTCGGAAAACAGATACCCGTTGTTAAAGGTCAGAACGCCTACGCCATCCTCGGAAACATTCACCGGATCGTCGCAGGCCGCAATATGGAATACGCCGCCGTCAATGGTCAGGTGGCCGTACTTCACCTCAATGCCCTCGTTGTCCGCGTCCACCGTCAGGCTGCCACCGCCCACAAAGCCCAGGGAAACCATGGAGTCAATGGCTCCGTCATACTTCATACCCGCTTCGTCCCTGGCCGTGTGGGAGCCGGTTACATGGTTGTCCGAGCCGTCGGCCAGCTCGATGGTCATGCCATATGCGCCGGGTTCCGCCGTTTCCAGGGCGGACAGGCACAGAATGGCTGGCGCGGTGCGGCAGGTCAGATCCGCGCCGTCCAGAATCAGATGTACGGCGTCGCCCTCTCCGGCCCGAACGGCAAGCTGCACGTCGGTTGCCGTGCCGCTGATGCGATAGGCGCCTGCTGCAGCCAGGTTCACCACCCGGTTGGTCACATCCCGGAGGGAATCGGGTACATCCTCATGGGTTTCATTCACAAACGACAGGTATACCGGGGCGGAGCCGTCCTCCGTGATGGCCTCGCCGTTGACGGTAATGCCGTTGTCGGAAATCAGGATCACCGTTTCCTCTGCCTCCGCCGCAGCCGCCCCCAGAAGCAGCCCCAGCGCAAGGAGAATCACGCACAGTCTCTTCATTTTCCATTGCTCCCTTCATGGTGATGCTTCAGTATACCCCCGGAATATGACGGGCATGTGTACATGCGGTGAAAGTCGCGGTGTTTCTTTGAAAGGCGGGATGCAAGGTTTGTGCGGTTTTTGCACCGGCGGGGACAATGCGGAATCGTAAGGCTATTCATGAAACTGTATAAATATACGATTACAAACAAAGCGGTACAGCACGAACATGCTGCGAAATGATATCGCCGGACAGTACGGACGGCTTTTCCACATGGGCCGATGCTGTGGAGGATGATTGTGGATAATCTGTGGAAATTGTGGATAACACGGGAAGTATGACGATTTTTCGGGGGTAATGGACGGCAAAATTGTGGATAACCCTGTGGAAACTGTGGATGAACGCTTGTTCGTACAACTTCTGACGGCAACGGACATGGGTTTGGATATGCATTGCATAGGAGCCTGACCAGATGAACCATGCCCTTGATTTACCTTGCGTTGCGGTATGAAGAAAATGAATAAGCGGCCCTTGAAGGGAATGAAACGCATAAACTTTCAGTGCTGCGCGCAGTTTGGCGGACATACACTCTCTTCCGTGGGAGGTGGGCGTATGGCGGGATGGCTCCCGGGCAGCAAGGGGGAAAGAAAGCTGGCCATGGCGGTGATGGTGGTGCTGCTGCTGGGAACGCTGGCGGCTGTGGGGGCGGCGCGCCAGGCAGCGGCCCCGAAGGCTCCGCCCCCGCTGGTGGAGGCGGAAACGCCTGCCGCCCTGCCGCTGACAGGGTGGACCATTCTGGTGGACCCGGGCCACGGGGGCTATGACGGCGGCGCCCGGGCCCGGGACAGCGGCACCTGGGAAAAGCATATCAATCTTGCGGTGGCCAGGCAGGTGCAGCAGGCGCTGATGGCCCGCGGCGCGGCAGTGGTCATGACCCGGTCGGAGGATATCGACTTATGCACGGATGAGCGTCCCGCGGGCAAAACCATGAAGCGCGAGGACATGGAAAACCGTGTGCGCATGGCCAGAGAGGCCCGGGCGGACATGGTGTTGTCCATTCACATGAACGAGTACCGCAGGCGCAGTCAGTCCGGCCCGCAGGTATTCTACCGCGAGGGCTGCGACGGGGGCCGCCTGCTGGCCGGATGCCTGCAGGAGACGATGATTGATTATCTGCAGCCCCGAAAGAAACGATCGGCCCTGGCGGGAGACTACTTCATCCTGCAGTTGGAGGTGCCCTCGGTGCTGATTGAATGCGGCTTTATCTCCAACCCGGAGGAGGAAAAGCTGCTGCTGTCCGCCGACTATCAGGCGCGGCTGGGCGAGGCCATTGCCGAGGGCGCGGCCATGTACGCGACACTGTCCGGCGGCAGGGCTGGAGCGGCGGATCATTCGCCATAAATCTATGAATCGAAGCGGTGTGCGTTCCATCTGTATGCGGCGCGCATGCCGCTTTTTGATTGGAGGCACGGGTGCGTTACTTGCGGATTTTACATTTAACACGGATTTTACATGCCCGTGCCGCGGCATTTTACATACCTTTTGTAGGCTGAACGGGTAACAAAAGAAATGAAAGGAAAGAAATTCATGCAGCTGAAGGAAAAGCTGATGCGGGGGGTGTTCGCGCTGGCGGCGCTGTGCTGTGTAGCGGCGGTGGCGCTGATCTGCGTGTTTCTGTTTTGGAACGGCCTGCCATTTTTCGGGAAATACAGCGCGGTGGATTTCCTCACGGGCACCCGCTGGGCCCCGGCGGACGGCGATGCGGGGGTGTACGGCATCCTGCCCATGATTGTGGGCAGCTGCTATGTGACGGCCGGAGCGCTGCTTGTAGGCGGGCCCATTGGGATCCTCGCGGGGATTTATCTGGCGCGGTTCTGTCCGCACACGCTGGCGAAGGCGCTCACGCCCATGGTATCGCTGATGGCGGGGGTGCCCTCGGTGGTGTACGGCTTCTTTGGCATCACCACGCTGGTGCCCCTGGTTCGGCGGCTGTTCGGAGGAAACGGCTTCAGCATCCTTGCCGCGTCGCTGCTGCTGGGGATGATGATTCTTCCCACGGTGATTCAGCTGACCGCCAGCGCTGTAAAGGCTGTGCCGGACAGCTATTACGAGGGCAGCCTGGCCCTGGGAGCGACGGAGGAGCGCAGCGTGTTCCGGGCGGTGGTGCCCGCGGCCCGCAGCGGCATTCTGGCGGCGGTGGTGCTGGCGGTGGGCCGGGCCATCGGGGAAACCATGGCCGTGGTGATGGTGGCGGGCAATCAGCCCCGCCTGACGGGTAACCTGCTCAAGGGCATCCGTACCCTGACGGGCAATATTGTCATGGAAATGGGCTATGCCACCGACCTGCACCGGGAGGCGCTTATTGCCACGGGCGTGGTGCTGTTTGTGTTTATCCTGCTGATTAACCTGCTCTTCTCCGCCCTGAAAAGGAGGGAGGCTCAATGAATACCCTGCGTGCGTTTGCAAAGGCGGAGGGCCGCAAATGGCGGCGGCATCCCCTCAGCGCCATGGTTCGCCTGTTGTGCCGCCTGTCCATGGCTGTCACGGCCTTTGCGCTGCTCTATCTGGTGGGGGATATCCTCATCAAGGGTGTGCCGAACCTGAAGCCGGAATTGTTCAGCCTGCACTTTACCACGGAGAACCAGAGCATGCTCCCCGCCATCATCAGCACCCTCATCATCGCCCTGATGACTCTGTGCCTGGCCCTGCCCCTGGGGGTGGGAGGCGCCATTTACCTGGTGGAATATGCCAGGCGCGACAGCCTGGCGGTGCGCCTGGTGCGCCTGACCGCTGAAACCCTCTCGGGCATTCCCAGCATTATCTATGGGCTATTTGGCAGCATGTGCTTTGTCACGGCGCTGCACCTGGGGCTGTCGCTGCTCTCAGGCGCGCTGACGCTGACCCTGATGGTGCTGCCGCTGATCTTGCGCACCACGGAGGAGGCGCTGCTCTCGGTGCCGGACAGCTATCGCGAGGGTTCCTTTGGCCTGGGGGCTGGCAAGCTGCGCACGGTGGTGCGGATTGTTCTGCCCCCCGCCATGCCGGGGATTCTCTCCGGCGTGGTGCTGGCTATCGGCCGCATCGTTGGGGAAACCGCGGCGCTTCTGTTCACCTCGGGCACGGTGGCCAGCCTGCCCAAGGGGCTGCTCTCCTCGGGGCGCACACTGTCGCTGCACATGTATGTGCTCTCCGGCGAAGGGCTGCATATCGGCGAGGCCTACGCCACCGCGGTGGTTCTGCTGCTGCTGGTCATGGGCATGAACGGCCTTTCCGCCCTGATTTCCCGGAAAATCGGAGGTAAAGCATGAACAAGATTGATATGGAACAGCTGAACCTGCACTACGGAGCCTTTCACGCCCTCAAGGACGTGAACCTGAGCATTGAGGAGGGGAAGATCACCGCCTTCATCGGCCCCAGCGGCTGCGGCAAGTCCACCCTGCTCAAAACCCTCAACCGCATGAATGATTTGATTCCCGACTGCCGCGTGACAGGAAAGGTCACCCTGGACGGCGAAAATATCTACGGCGATATGGACGTCAACCTCCTGCGCCGCCGGGTGGGCATGGTGTTCCAGAAGCCCAACCCCTTCCCCATGAGCGTGTACGACAATATTGCCTACGGCCCCCGAACCCACGGCGTGCGCCGCAGGGCCCAGCTGGACGATACGGTGGAGGCCTCCCTGCGGGCGGCGGCCATCTGGGACGAGGTGAAGGACCGCCTGCACAAGAGTGCCCTGGGCCTCTCCGGCGGGCAGCAGCAGCGACTGTGCATCGCAAGAGCCCTGGCCGTGCAGCCTGAGGTGCTGCTCATGGACGAGCCCACCTCCGCCCTGGACCCCATTTCCACCTCCAAGATCGAGGAATTGTGCCTGGAGCTCAAGGGCCGCTATACCATCGCCATCGTGACCCACAACATGCAGCAGGCCGTGCGCATCAGCGATGTGACCGCCTTTTTCCTGCTGGGGGAGATGGTGGAGTGCGGGCAGACGGAGCGGCTTTTCTCCATGCCCCGGGACAAGCGCACAGAGGACTATATCACGGGGAGGTTCGGCTGAAATGAGAAAGCATTTTGACGAGCAGATCGCAAGGCTGGGCGAGGAGATGATCGCCATGGGCGCCATGGTGGAGCGCACCATTGAGGACGCCTGCGAGGCGCTTCGCCTGGGCGATGTGGTTCGCGCCCGGCGCATCATGGAGGGCGACCGCGAGGTGGACCGCAAGGAGCGGGAAATTGAGGCGCTGTGCCTGCATCTGCTTTTGCAGCAGCAGCCCGTGGCGCGGGATCTGCGGCAGATTTCCTCGGCGCTGAAAATGATCACCGACATGGAGCGCATCGGCGACCAGGCGGCGGACATCAGCGAGATTGTCACCGTGATGGATCTGACCCAGTCCCGGCCGGAGCATTTCAGCGCCATGGCCCATGCGGCGGTGGACATGGTGCACAGGGCCATCGACGCCTATGTGCGCCAGGATGTGGCGCTGGCCCGGCAGGTTATGGACAGCGACGATGTGGTGGACGAGCTGTTCGACCAGGTAAAGGGCGACCTGGCGGCGCTTTTGCGGGAGAACGCGGAGCGCTCGGGCAGCGTGCTGGATATGCTGATGATTGCCAAGTATTTTGAGCGCATTGGCGACCACGCGGTGAACATTGCCGAGTGGGTAGCCTATTCGGTGACAGGGCTATATAAAGGAGAAGAACTGCAATGATCCATGTGGTGGAAGACGACGCGGGGGTACGCGAACTGGAGCTATATACGCTGCGCACGGCAGGCTATGAGGCGGCGGGCTTTGGCGAGCCGGCGGAATTTCGCCGGGCCCTGCAGGAGGGCCTGCCCGATCTGGTGATTCTGGACGTGATGCTCCCCGGCGAGGACGGCATGTCCCTCCTGCGCGCTCTCCGGCATGATGCGCGCACCCGCCGCGTGCCGGTGATTCTGGTCACGGCGCGGGACGCGGAGATGGACAAGGTGAACGGCCTGGACGCCGGGGCGGACGACTATCTGACCAAGCCCTTCGGCGTGATGGAGCTGCTGGCCCGGGTACGGGCGCTTCTGCGCCGTTCGGGAGAGGAAAAGGCGGAGGATGTGCTGACCCATGGCCCCATTGTGCTGGACAGGCTGCGCCACCGGGTGACCGCGGAGGGCGCGGAGGTCGTGCTGACCCACATGGAGTTTGAGCTGCTGGCGTTTTTGATGGCGCATCCCGGGCAGGCGCTGACCCGGGAGGTGCTGTTGGACGACGTATGGGGCATGGCCTATGCGGGAGACACCCGCACGGTGGACGTGCATATCCGCACCCTGCGGCAGAAGCTGGGCAGCAGCGGCAGCCTGATTGCCACGGTGCGGGGCGTGGGCTACCGACTGGAGGATGCGCATGCGTAGGAAGCTGTTTTTCAGTCTGACGGCCTTTGCCCTGGCAGCGGCGCTGGCCATGTGCATGATGGGCATGGGCGCGCTGTATCTGGCCTTTCAGAAGGATTTGAAGGATGGGCTTGTCCGCCAGGCAGATACCCTGGCGGCGCTGCTGTCCCGCCAGGAGGATCCGGCGGCGTTTCTTTCGGGGGGCGCGTACATGCACCGCGTGACCCTGGTGGACGCGGACGGCCAGGTGCTCTACGACAGCAGCCACGCCGCTTCGGGCATGGACAACCACCAGGAACGGGAGGAAATCGAGCGCGCCCGTCAGACAGGCGAGGCTTTTTCCGTGCGCAGCAGCGCCACGGTGGGGGAGGTCAGCATCTACTATGCCCGGCTGCTGCCCTCGGGGCAGGTGCTGCGGCTAAGTGCCTCGCAGCAGAGCGTATGGGCGGCTCTTGGCGGCGCGGCGGGATGGATTGTGCTGGCGGCGCTGCTGTGCGTGGCAGCTGCAGCGCTGGTAGCCCGGCCGGTCACCAGATGCCTGGTGGCGCCCATCAACGCCATTGACCTGGATCATCCCCTGCTCAGCGACGCCTATGAGGAGCTGTCTCCCGTGCTGCGGCGGATGGATCAGCAGAACAGGCGCATTGAGCAGCAGCTGGACAGCCTTCGCAGCCAGCGCAGCGAGCTGGACGTGATCCTGGGCGGCATGCGGGAGGGACTGATCCTGCTGGATGAAAAGCATGCGGTGCTGACCATGAATGCCGCTGCCCGGGAAATGCTGGATGTGGAGGGCGACCCGGCAGGCAAGAGCGTTCTGCAGGTAAACCGCTCGGGCGAGCTGATCCGCCTTTTGCAGGCAGGCTCCGGCGAGGGCGAGCTGACCCGGGAGGAACGCAGGCTGCATGTGTCCATCAGCACGGTGGCGCAGGGCGGCATGGTGATTCTCCTGCAGGATGTGACCGACGAGCGACAGGCGGAGGAAAGCCGCCGGCAGTTCACTGCCAATGTCAGCCATGAGCTGCGCACGCCCCTGACCACCATCTGTGGCTATGCGGAGCTTTTGTCCTCGGGCATGGCCCGCGCCCAGGACGCGGGTGAAATGGGCGGGCGCATCCTGAAGGAGGGCCGCCGCCTGCTGTCCCTGATTGAGGACATCATCCGCCTGTCCCGGCTGGACGAGGGTGTGATGAACGAATCCGCCCCCGTGGCGCTGCGGGCGCTGACGGATCACTGCCTGGAAAAGCTGCGTCCCCTCGCCAACGCACAGGAAATCACCCTCTCCGCCGCGGGCGGCGAGGCCACGGTACAGGGCGACCGGGCGCTGCTGGAGGAAATGCTGACCAACCTGATCGAAAACGGCGTGAAGTACAATCACCCTGGCGGCAGCGTGAAGGTGACCGTGTCGGAAAAGGACGGCCGCCCCCGTGTGCAGGTGAGCGACACCGGCGTGGGCATTGCGCCAGAGCATCA
>CAMDVP010000056.1 GCA_945877525.1 uncultured Clostridia bacterium
CTGAACCTGAAACAATTTATCAAGTACTTTTTCATTTTTTCAGAAAAAGGCGGGAAATCCAGCAACGGACTCCCCGCCTAACGTTATCATATATGATCTCCATAACAATTCCTGTGTTACACCGGATTGACAAGATGCAGGGAACCGTTGGTCATTTCATATACCATATCACACGCTTGTTGAATATCAAAAGCGCTATGACTGGCAAGAATGATCGTTTTCCCTTGGGCTTTTTGTTGTTGTAGCAACTCATGGATGTCCCGTACACTATCCTTGTCCAGACCATTGAACGGTTCATCCAGAATAAGGATTTGCGGATCTTCCATGATCGCTTGGGCAATGCCAAGTCTCTGCCGCATTCCAAGGGAATATTTGCCCACGGTTTTCTTTTCATCGGGGTCCAGCCCCACCATGCGAATCACTTCATCGATGCGTTCCTTCGTTGCTTTGCCGGAAATACTGGCAAGTATAGAAAGGTTGCGCCGGGCGTGATAATGGGAAAGAAATCCGGGCGTTTCAATGATGATCCCCGTAGATGGAGCGAAGTCGGAGTCCTTGCCGATCACCTTGCCGTCTATGGTAACCGTTCCGCTGGTAGGCTTAGTGAAGCCACAAATGCACCGCATCAGCGTCGTTTTTCCGCAGCCATTAGGACCGACAAGCCCATAGATCGTATGATCCTCAAAGGTAATACTTACATCATGCAGAACAGTCTGCTTACCAAACTGCTTACTTAAATGACGTATAGCAATCATCACCATTTCCTCCAATTCCTTATTTCTGATCAAAGAAAGAAAAATCGGTATGCAGAGCAATTCGATAGAGAATGATAATCAAGCCTATATCCACGGCAAGATAACCTATCAACACGGCCCCTAAATGGCTTAATTCTCCTCCAACACATTTTGAAACAATCGCTCCTAACGAGTTAAAATCTGTTGGCAGCACCAGCCAGGACGGGAGACATTCTGTTAATAGCGTTGTTGGAGCAAGCAGAATAAAACCGTATAGCGAAGGGGCAAGCATCGGATGCCCCATCATGCTGCAAAGGAGAATAACCAATACCATCGTGTACCAGAAAAAGAACATGGGTATTGCGGATATGAGACAAGCAGACCAGGGTGTAAACTGACTGCGAATATAGGCGGGAATGAAAGATTCTTCTTGCTCATAGTATCCTGCCGCAATGAACTCATTGTCGGTGAATGTATTACCCAGCGGGCTATCAGGAAAAACAACCAGCATATAGGTCATGCTGAGCAGCAGAATCGTCAGCAAGACCATAAAAGCACAATACAGACACTGCGAAATGATCCATTTGCGCCGATTAGAACGAATCAGCATCATATGTTGAAATGGAATCCTGCGGGGAATCTCACTGACCATGACCAAGAAAAGGAGACTCCCCATGTTGTAGAAACTGTTATAGAGCTTTACAAACAACTTCTCAGGAAGTGTCAGAGGCAGCTCCATGTTCGCCGCCCAAAAACCAGCTTGGTCAACCACGCCCTGCATGATGCAATACACCACCATACAAACGATCATGGACAGAACACGGGGCGAATTGACCCAAGCGTCAAGGTTGGAAAGCGCCATTTGGGTAACGGCATATTTGCGCTTCATCTTAGCCATAAATAGCCCTCCATTTGACCCCAATCATATAAATCAAAGTAAATACCAGCAATAGCAGCGCGTCATAGGACAATGATTGAATGACAATGGAAATCGTTAATGCGTCATTGTACAGGTCTGCGGCATAGGGAATACGGATGCCAGTTAAGAGGTATATCGTGCGTGAGTTAAGTACAAAGTACACGAAAGTCGGTAAAGAAACGGTCATCCATTTATCAGGAATCCATATAGAAACAGCCAAACCTAACGTACTCCATACGCCACCTGTAAGTGCTATTGCAAAGCCCACCCATAAGACGATTGGTAAACCATGAAGACAACTGAGCCAAGGAGCATAGATGCAATCCTCTGAGAAGGGGATTTCATGTGAACCATAAATCTCTGGCATGGAGGGTAGTGCTATAAGATGGCATAATGCAGCATGGGCTAAAAATGCGCTCCCAACACATAGGCCACTAACAATGAAATTCGTTGTGATCTGTTGAATGGCATAACGCATTGTATTGGAGCGAATGAGCCGCAGCTCCATAAACCCTGAGCGTATTTCATCAACTTGCGTTGATGCAAAGGCCGTACACACGCAAAACGGAAATAGCAGAGATACGCCGCCGAAGAAAATAGGCATCAAAGACAGCTGAAGCGCAGACGGCTGGCCGATGACACCCCAATCTCTGCTTGCAACCCATTCGGGCATGGATAGTCCGAGAAACGAAAGAAACATGATCCCGAAAGCAATCCAGAATCCACTCGATGTTAAGGCATGATAGAATCTTTTCATAGCGATAGCTCCTTATTACTGCCATGGAATCAGGCTCGGAGCGTCATAAGCACGATTCTTGTTTGACTTCCAAGGGTCAATGAGTTCGCCAGTCTGAGCATTGATATATACATTTGCGTATTCAGAGGGTGTGCTGGTCAGGATCGTCATTGCAGTACGGTAATCAGCCGCTGCATTTGTAAAAAGCTCACCCTCAATTACCCATGTGGGCATCAGCTTATAGGTGTTCGTCTGGTCAAGCCAAACCACATAACCAAGCCGCAGGGAATCAACTGTTCGGAGTTGCCCAGCGTTAATTAACTGTTCAGCAGTCTGAATCACAGCATCTAAACTACAGAAAGGGACGTCCTCGGCGATCAAGTCAGTAACGGAAATTAACTTGAGTTGCAGACTTCTGTATAGCTCCTCACTGCCAATGTTACGCATACCTTGCGTAATGCAAATGCCGCCTAAAACCCCCTTGCTTTCATCTTTCATGCCAGCGCCTTTGTAGTCAGCATATCCTTGATAGCCATAGCCCAGGACGGGTATGCCACCAATCGTCTGATCAAAATAGGCAAAAAGACAACCTTGAAAATTTGGGTCATCCCGAACCTTTTCATAATCGTTGATCGCTTTGTCTTTCTCATACTTTCCGGGGTCAATATGAGCGTGAAGCCAGTGGGGAGTCAGCTCAATAGCTTTATCTGAAAAGAATGTCTGAATGCACTCCGCCATAAAGCTTTCGGCATCGCGCATCGTGGATGGATTATTCACACTGTAGGCCGTATCCATGTCAAAGTGTCCGTATCGGAGCACCAGCGCACACGGTTCTCCAAAGCTTTCCAGTATCGTGCCGTTTTTTCGCGCGGTTGCTTGCCATTGCCGCTGAATGGAACGATTGGGCCAGTCATAACGGAAGAAACCAGGATCGTTGACAGTCGCTGCTTCACCATACTCAGCCATATCGTTTTTAGATGTTGGCACACCATTCACTGGTTGCATATCTTCTGCATAGTAGCAAGGGAAAGTAGATACATTAGGGACAGCGATGTCAATATCAACAGTAACAGTCTCTCCTCGCGTAGTATGGTATGACTGATGCCAGCCTGTTTGCGCCTGATGATATACATCAGAGATAGAGAGCGTGGGTTGATCGGCAAAGGCCTGGGTAGAAGCTAACACGACCGCAAGGCAGCACATAGAAAGCATCAGCTTTTTCATTACTTTTCTCCTTTATTCTCCTATATTGTTGAACCTATACTGCCGATGGCAACCGGCCCTCGCAGGGGCCGATTACCATCGGTGCTTATTCAGGGTTACGGGCTGAGGTTGGGATCAGTGATACCGTGATTGTAACATCCAGACTATCAGAAGGAAGGATCGTACCTTTACAGTTAGCGGTATTACCATCAGATGAAAGTTTTGCCTGAATGGTAGCTGTATGATCGTACATAAGCGAATATTCCGGGGGCATGCGCATACAAACTACCTGTTCAGCGTTTGCAGAGAGGGCAAATGTAGTGAGCAGCAGAAGAAAGATAATTCCTGTGAATACAGTCTTCATGGTACGCAAAAGAAAACCTCCTTTGTAATGTCTTACACTTATACAGACCACAAAGGAGGAAATTTTCTTACACAGGAATGAAATTTTTTTATTTTTTACCTGATTTGCGTAACGCTTTCAGCCACTTTCAATGCCATCTGTTCAGATATATCTCGGAATGTCAATACAAAATATCGCGTCCCCTCCTTCCAATAGACATAGATTGTTGAGCCTTTGGTGCTGATGTAACCGAGTTGTCCATGTATCATTATCTGCTTTATCTTTGCCCCTTCGGTATCAACCTGAACAACCGATCCTTCATCGAATTCAGCGAAAACAAACGCAGGAAGTAACGAATCCCCATGTGAATAGTCGATAGAATATGGCGTTGCAGATTTCTGTTTTAATCCTTCGGGAATATATGTGGGATAATAGCTGCCCTCCCATTCGTCAGGAATATTCACATAATCAGTTTCGCTGGGAGCAAGGCTCAGCTTCGTATATTCGTCTGTTGTCTGAACGATCCAATGCAGAAGATATACGCGCACCGTCTCACTCGCTGCAAAGGCTGTACATCCTGCTAAAGTTATAGTCGCGATAATCGCAGCTGCCACACGACCTAAACGCGGGACTGTCTGCACGAGGAATCGACGCACCCGCGCCTTTCGGCTATGCTTCTCAATGATCGCTAAACAACGCGCGTCACACCGAGCAATCAATTCTTCATTCTCAGTAGATTCATCGCTTTTCGCTTCGATCTTTGCAAGGAGTTCGTTTGCTTCTTTCTCTAAAATGAGTTCACCGAACAGGTCATATGCTCGATCCTGAATGTCCTGAATTTCCTGTTGCCCGTTCCTCTTGCCTAACATTCTATTACTCCTTTGCGCTGCGGGAAGCTGCTTTCTCCAAATGCGCTTTTGCACGGCTAAGCGCTGTGTACACAGCGTTTGGCTTCATGTTCAGTTGATCAGCAATCTCCTCAATGCTGTAGCGATCAATATGCCGCATACGGATGAGTTCTTTTTCACGGCTGCTTAGATTCTCGAACGAATCAAGCAAGACCATAGCATTTGCGCGATCAAACAAAACACCAACTCCACCATGCGTATCTGGAATTTGATTGATGACATCCTCCATGTCCACATCGTAACGCATGGCCTGTTCTTCACGGAGCTTTCGCATCCTTGTTCGGCATACGTTACTAATCGTATAGACCATATATAATGGCATTTTCTTACGCGGAACACGCAAAAAATCTTCGGAATATTTGCATAAGCGTTCCGCAGTAGCCGCTACTGCATCTTCCACCTCTGCATCATTTTTTCCAAAATATTCTCTGGCAACCTTAATGAACAAATTGCGGTATGACAAATATAATTCCGTGATCGCTTCGCGGTCAGCATCGTTTTCTATAACAAGGAATACCAGTGGCACGATGCCTGAGTAGTTCATTGGATGATTCATGAGCCACCTCGTTTCAATCTCCCTTTTCATTTTCTGACATATCCTTTTTCCCTTGGGTACTTTCCTCTTGTGAGGCTTTGCAGTACTTATTCTAATTATATCATAAGGTGTGCTAAATTCAATCCCTTAGCATGATGTGGCGCTATCAGCATATTCCTCCTCCCATTTGAGCTGGTAAGGTTGCTATAAAAGCAACAATAATTTTCTCATAACTGTTGGCAAAGTGGTCATATTTCAATGTTTAGTCAGAGACTGCTCGTCTGTCTTGTCAAGCCGCAGATTGACGGACGGCATTCACAATATCCCTGCGAAGCATACGTTCAATCTTATCCTGCATGGTTTCTGCATTCGCTGTCGGGAAAAAGACCCGAACAACGAATGATCTGCCATCAATCACTTTTGTGTAGGTTGCGATAGACTGTTCCAATTCATTTTGACTGTTGTAGATCATCATATTTTCCATGACTGTCATTCTCCTTCAGAATTTGTCTTTGCAAAACTATTCTCTGCAATTTGGGTATTGAAAAGCGACGGTCGATATGATCGTCGCTTCATATGATTTTCGTTGAATGATATTAGTGGGTTGTACTTCCGTCTGCTGGATCATTTACTTTCCAATAGCCGGTTTTATTTGAACCAATGCGTTCAATATACCCCTTTTTCTTTAGTGCAGCAATGCCATTGTCAATCGTGGTCTTGCCCACGGAAAGTATGCTGACAAGCTGAGGCTTTGTAACATTGGGGTTGCCTCTGATTTCAGCAAGAATACGAAGCTGCATATCACTCAGGCGAGTGTTGACAGTTTTATCACCCGCTTTATCGCCCCGTTTATCCCCCATCACGTTAATCCACTTGAACGGTATTGTGACAACAATGGAATTCTCACGGAAATCATATGCGTCTTTGCCGTAAATCTGCGTAATTGTTGGAACGCCTCTGCCTGTTTTCTCACTGATATGCAGTTGCAGAAAGATTTCAGACAGCTTTCGATTGACCGGAATAGATTCTCCCGCATAAAAACCTTTCATCGTCTGCTCAGGGGCAAGCGTACCACGGGATAGAATCTCTATGCGATCAGAATATACTGTCAGCATAGGCTCATTCTTGGTTATCCAGGCGTTATGGACGAAAGCATTGATGACAGCCTCACGGAAGGCGTCATTTTCAAACAAAGGCACTTCTTTTCGTTCAACAATCCGATCTGTCTCGTCTGCCTGGATGATGTTGAGAACATCTCCATAGCGGAGTATCTCATCCAGGGAGTAAAGCAGGCACTGAAAGCCAAATTCTCGGACGGAATACAAATTATCCGCTTTTGATTTGCCAGAAAAAATGGAGACTCGTATTGGAATATGGGAATTGTCAGACAGGAGCTGGGCCAGGATGTTGTACTTTCCATCAGCTGTCAGCAATTCCAGATTCTTTTTGAACGTATCAGGATTGAGCTTTAGCCCTTTCGCTCCGTAATATATAAACAGCCGCTCAAACGTCAAATCCTGATATTCGGAAGGCGTGTTTTCAATCGTCGGAAAACCATGACGCAGAATATCGAAAAGGAAGGATTCTTTTTCAGGAAACTTCCGCAGATTTTCCTTGCTTGACCCAATGCGTATGTAGCGCTCATTCTTAAACGACGTAGGAACGATTTTAGCCGCCGGGATCGTCAGTACAACAACACGTTTGTCCTCAATGAAAGTTTCTGCGAACTCAAAATTGGTATCTGGCGCTAATTGACGAGCAAGAAAGTGCTTGAGCGGCTCGTTCTTCACATCACAATCCGGGTCAAAATTAGTTTCCTCAATTTCATGAGTTTCGTCATTCACGCCCCAGACAAAATATCCTTCCTTCTTTCCCGCGCAGGCGGCACTGTTGGAAATCGCGGAAATATATTCCCCAATTTGATTTGGCTCAAACCAATTCACTTTGAGCTCAAACCATTCCCGTTCTGTCTTATGTGAACGAAGCTGATTGACAATGTCGGCCAAGTCCTTCATAGCACACCTCTTTCCCTTGGATTTATCACCCAGATCATAGTATATCATACATGGGTGATAAAGTGGGTGATAAATGAAAAATTTCTTATTTTGTCCCCTTTGTCGGGCAGAATGACCAACAGATCATCCTGCCCCAAATGAATGTCCGGGGAGCCTTGATTTTCCTGGACTTTTTCCGTTCTAAAGGGTAACGCTACACGCTGCTTTCTTCCGCTGCCTGTAGCGGCGCTGCTTTTCCCTGCTCCGGGCCTGTTTTGCTGACGCCCCGCATGATGCACAGTAGCGCTGGCGATTGCTGGCGGGAATAAAAGGTTTATGGCAACAAACACACTCTTTCCAGCCTTCGCCCGCTTGCCCTTCCTCCCGATAGATTTCATGCCACACGGCTGTGTTCAGTTCCAATTCCAGCGGCAGGACAGCAAACAGGAAATAGTCACAATCAACAGCCCCGTCATGGATTGTCTTATAAGCTGGGTTCAGAACATGGCAGGGATGATTAGCAGGTAAACAGAAGCCATTGGTATAGTTGGTACATTCTTTCCGTGCAAGCTGTTTGACACTCCGCATGATGTGAGTATCTTGCTGGCTCATGCTTATCTGTCTCCTTGCTGCTGTTCGTTCTTTCTTCGCCGCTGTTTTTCTTGCCTCAGAACCTGGATAGGCGGCTGTTGCTGCGGCTCTGAGGCTGGGTCGTGCCGAATGACCCGTTCTGCTGAGTCTTCCAAGAGCTTCCGCAGCTCCTTTGCGTTCTGGATTTCCTCAGAAACATCCTCATACAGTTTCTGCCCATCCTTATTCTTGAAGGCCAGCACTTCTGGCATGACCTTTCGGATTCGGGAACGAACTTTCATTTGCTTATCCAGTTCGGCCTTCACGCTTTCTAATTCAGGTAACATGGATTCCACCTCGCCCCGCAGCTTTGCGGACTCCGCTCTCAATTCCTTCCCATTGATGGGCAGCGTGACGTTCAGCTTATACAGCAGCCGTTTGGCCTTCTTGATGCGGTTCAGTTCATCGGCGTGTTCCGTTCCGTACTTCTTCTTTTGGCCCTTGAAAAAGATGCTGTCGTATTTGTCCTGGATTGTATGAAGCTCCTTTAGCGTTTTGACTGCATCGAGGATCGCGTCAATATCCCTGATGCGTTGTTCTTTGGCTTTTCGGTTGGCGTCCATCTCCCTGACTTTTTTGCTGGTGGCGTTCAGCAGCAAGGCAAAATCGTTGATGGAGCGGATATCATGCTCTTGGAGAAAAGCAAAGAGAGAAGTCTTTTCCTTAAAGTCATTCAGACCAGCTTTGTTCCGTGCGCCAGACTGCCAATCCCAGCGTTCTTTTTCCCGAAGATTATAGTAGGCAAACAAAACCTGATAAAGTGGAAAGTCACCGGGGCTTTCCAACTTCTCATGGTCGCTGACTGTTTCTATCAATTCTTTCATCCATTCACGCATGGCTTTCAACTTATGCCGTACAGCAGAGAAAAGGGAATTGATATGTTTCACAGCATTGTTGTGATTGCCCAACTCGGTATGGATGCCTTGCTTTTCCAAAGCAAAAGCGGCAGGGCCAAGATGCACCTGCGGTGTCATCTCAATTCCTTGCCGCTTGAAGGATCGCATATCGACCCGCTCTGTTCTTCCTGCTTGTTCCAGGGCTGCGTTCTGCTGCACTTCCCATTCGTGCCGCCATATCTCACAGTATTTCCGATCATTCCAATCCACCGTGTCCATGCGGATGCGCTTCCACTTTCCGTTTTTGCCCATGATGCGATTCCCATTTTTGTCCAGGGCGTAGGCTGTTTTCGTTTTGTCGTTCCAATGTCCCTGCTCATCCATGGAGCGCATGGTGCAAAGAACATGGGCATGAGGATTGGGAGGATCGCTGTCCTCGAAATGCACAGCCAGATCAACGATCATGCCCTTATCAACAAACTGTGTCTGGCAGTAATTCCGTATCAGGGCGATGTTATCTTCTATGGATAATTCCTTGGGCAGTGTGATGATAAATCGTCGGGCAGTTTGGGCGTTATCCTTTGTTTCTGATGCGTCCACGGCATTCCAAAGCGTCTGCCGATCCGCATAGGCTCTGGGTGCGTTGGGCGGCAGCAGAATATCCTTGAATACGAACCGTTCCAGGTGATCGCCGGACTTCCACTGCCCATCATATTCGGAGAATAGCTTTTCGCCGGATTGATAGGCAGCGGCGGCAACGACGGACTCGGCCTTTGCCCTGGACACAATCCTAATATTGAAATGGGGGCAGGGCATCTCGTTGTCACCTCCTTGTGTTTCAGCGCCGAGCGCTGTAAAGGGGTAGCCGATGGAATCGGCGCAGGGGCTTGCCCCTATGGATGGCGATTGGGCGAAGCGCCAATGCCATCGAGCTGCCCGCAGGGTTCCTCGGAGAGCGCAATGATGCACTTTAGTGCGTATAATTGCGCACCCTCGTAAACTCAGGTGGTTACTCAATCGGCTCCCCAGCTTCGTTTTTCTCGGCCTGGTTAGCTTCGGCAGTCTGCTTTTCAGCGGCTTCTTTCCGCTTGGCTTCCAGCATAGAACTGAGCCTGGTTTTCGCATACGGCGTATTCATGGCATAATCCAGAAAAGCGAACACATCGTCATCCGTAAACAGTTCGGGTTCGATCAGCAGCTTTTCCAGATAAGCGCCACGAGTGCAGAGGCGATGGGTACGCTCGTTGCGCGCCAGATCAGCAATCTGCTTCTTGATCTTCTTATCGTCCATCTCGGCCTTGTGCAGCTTCTGCTGTGCCTTGGCCTGCTGCGACAGCAGCTTCTCCATTTGGGTACTCATATTCAATTCACCTCCGTTCTATTGCCGCCAACAGGCAATGCAAAAGGCACCGGCTTTTAACCGATGCCCTTTGCGATGCTTGTTACCATCAACGCGATTTCATCATCAACATAACGAAAATAGAGAGAATGTTCATTGCCAGGGTTAATGCCAGGTGAAACGCTGAAAGCAGGAGCGCGAACACCAAGCTAACGATGCGGAGCAGGAATTTCAGGATTCTCATACCATGAACTCCTATCATGTGTAAACATATTCGGAAAGAATAAATTCTTCCACGCTGCTGTCGATGTTGTTCATCCTCCCGACCCAGGCCATTTGATCTCTGACCTTCAATTCCTCCGTTATGCCTTGCTTCTTCGCTGTTTCTGCAACAAGCGCCAGCTTCATGTGGGTGCAGCATTCGTCCACTTCGACCAAGTGATCGTACAGCCTGCCTGACAGAAGCAAATTGATGTACTTGCCAGGGTGGTGTTCCTTCAGATACTCCATCCGCATTCTCCCATACTTACCGATGGGATGCTCATTCTTTGGCACTTCGATCATAGGGAGGTAGTAATCACCGCTTAGAACATAGGTCAGGCCATTTTTGCTGTCATAAATCTCCTTGGGCAATGGTTGCTTTGTCATCATGCTGCAACTCCTTTCTGCGGTTGAAGAATGGGCTGTACAGTGGTGTAAACACCATTGGCGATTGCTTCTCTGCGGTACGCGTCTTTCTTTGCGGCTGTCATGGCACGGTGATGTTCCTTGGTACGTTCTTCGTACTCCTGCTGTTTGCCGTTGGCTTTGCGCTGCTGATAATTCTGCTTGAACTTTTCCCGGCGTTCTTCCTGCATTTTCTTTTCTTCTTCCTGTTCCGGCGTTAAGGCTGCGTCACCGAAGTTCGGCGGGATGAAATTACCGATGAAGTTGAAGTAAATATCAATCTGCTGCGGGCTGGTCTGACTGCCCTTGACCTCACGCTCATGCACAACGATCTTATCCACAAACTGGTGGACGATGGCAGAGGTCAAATTGTCGAAGGTCTGATAGTTGTCGAACAGATCAGCGAATTTTCCGGCAGATCCACGCTTCTTTGCGTGTTCTGCCAGAGCAGCTTCGCAAAGCGTGATTTCCTCTTTCATCCGCTTCAGTTCCTGAGAATACTGGCTGTCCAGGGCTTCATAGCGTTCATCGGGAATCTTGTCAAGAATGTGATCCTCATAGATGCGGCAAATCAGTTTTTCCAGATCATTTGCCCTGGCCTGTGCTACCCTGATGCGCTCGGTATAGCGAGCTTGTTCCTCGCTGTAAAGTGCTTCTTCCTCTTGCTGAATGTTCTGCATGAACTGTTCCCGGTCAATGTGAACATACTTGGCGCAGGCCCGCAGGATTTCCGACAACAGCTTCATCACGGTATCGGCGAATACACGATGCCCGCTGGGACACTTTGAACCGATGGGCAGTTTGCCGTATTGTCCGCATACAAACATAGAGTTCTTTGTGCCGTTGTAATTCCGATGTTCATACAGTCTATGACCGCAATCGGAGCAGATCAGCAGCCCAGTCAGTGGATGCGCAGGCCCCCAGCCGTTTGGATAGCGTTTCACATGAGTACGGATGCGCTGTACAGTATCGAACGTTTCCTGATCGATGATCGGCTCCTGGGTTCCCTCGAATACAGTCCATTGATCCATGGAAACATAGTGGCTTTTCTTGTCTTTGAAATGCTTGCGTGTTTTGAAATTCACGGTTTCACCCAAGTATTCCCGCTTGGAAAGGATGCCAACAACGGTAGAGGAACTCCAGGCATACGGGTTTTTGATGGTGTCGATTCTCCCTTGCCACAGGCCAGCATGATGTCTGGCCATTTGAACGGCGGGAATTTCCACCTTATCTTTGGCAAGAATCTGCGAAATCTGATAGGGGCCATAGCCGTCAACCGTCAGTTGAAAAATGCGGCGCACGACCTGGGCAGCTTCTTCGTCAACAAGCCAATGGTTGTGATCCAGTGGGTCTTTCACATAGCCGTAAAGCGTGGTGCTGGCAACGTGCTTGCCGGAGCGCCCTTTGGCAGCGAAGGTGGAGCGGATTTTCTTGCTGGTATCATGGGCATAGTACTCATTCATGATGTTGCGGAACGGGGTGAAATCATCATCTCCGTTGAAGCTGTCCACACCGTCATTCACAGCAATCAGGCGGACGCCTTTCTTGCGGAGAATCTCCATGATTTCACCGACTTTGAGATAGTCACGCCCCACGCGGCTCATGTCCTTGACGCAGATTGTGTGAATCTTCCCAGCTTCCACTTCAGCCATCATCGCCATGAAACCAGGACGATCAAAGCGGGTGCCGGAGATGCCGTCATCGGTGAAATGAATGGTATTCGTCAGGTTAGGCTGTAGATGCGGTTATTAGGGCAATTCCTTCGTGGCTTTTCCTATGACCGGCGAGAGAATGACAAGTTTACAGTTGTGGAAAGCCCTCAATTAATATGCATTGAATATTCATTCAAGCCAAAGGCAGAATTCTTGACGACCAGAGATAATATGATTATTGTTTCATCACATTCTGCTAACGATTTGGCGGTAGATGCGATAGTCGAACACGCCGCCTTTGTTAGCTTTGCAAACATCCTGCTAACAGCACACAGGGATTTACAGGGTATATTGAAGGGAAATGCGAACGCTCACATTCGTTAGAAATTGAGTAATAAAAGGCACTCAAAGGCACGCAAAGGCGAACAGTCTTTCGTCCTCCTAAGCGGTAGATGGTTCGAGTCTAAATCTTGCATACAACTTAATGTTTTTTGTATAAGTCCCAGTAGCTCAGTTGGATAGAGCCACACGCCTCCTAAGAAAGAGCTCGACTATCACGCTTTCGAAGGATGGAAAGTATAAACGGAGTAGAACTTCCGAATAGGCATATGCCTTGTGCTTTCCTCCCAAATGTTTTCAATCACAAATGCCTGCTCTGTATCGTCCCTAATCCAGGGCTTTTGATACAAAGCAGGCATTTTTCTTATTTGGGTCAATATTTTGTCATGCGCAAATAAAACAGGTTAATTTCCCCTTGACAAAACAACTTCCATCGCGGGTCGTCTCCTCTTTTTTGTGAAAGCACTCAGGGCTGCTTGCCGATGTAGGCCAGGATGCCGCCGTCCACATACAGGATGTGGCCGTTGACAAAGTTGGACGCGTCAGAGGCCAGGAACACCGCGGGCGCGCCCAGATCCTCCGGGTCGCCCCAGCGGTTGGCGGGAGTTTTCGCCAGGATGAACTGGTCGAAGGGATGACGGCTGCCATCGGGCTGCACCTCGCGCAGGGGCGCGGTTTGCGGCGTGGCGATGTAGCCCGGGCCAATGCCGTTGCACTGAATGTTGTATCCGCCGTACTCGGAGGCGATGTTCTTGGTCAGCATCTTCAGGCCGCCCTTGGCCGC
>CAMDVP010000057.1 GCA_945877525.1 uncultured Clostridia bacterium
GGTACCGTGCAGCCCACGAATCCCTCCTGCAATTGTGGCCGGGGCTGCGGCTGCAACCGCTGCAGCAACTGACACAAAAGGGCTGCCGGGTTCTACGGCAGCCGCTATCATCAGGCCGCTTCTGCATGAAGCGGCCACTTTACATACAAATCTGTTTCCAAAACTTTATACTTTTATACGGCAAAAGGATTTCACCTCAGCGGAGGCGAGCAAAGGGCTTTGCGGTCATCGCCGCTCCGCTTTCGACTTCCACCTTCGGTGGACTCACCACTGACGAGCCGTCGCCCTTTGCAATTCTTCGCTCCGCATCCACATATTCGTTTAGAATAAACATCGTATCAGTTCACCAGCTCCGGCGCGGTTCCTTCGTCCTCCGCGGGTTCCTCCGGCAGAGGCGGCAGATCCTCCAGAGTCGTCAGCCCGAAATGGCTGAGAAACTCCTCCGTCGTGCCATAGAGGATGGGGCGGCCCAGGGTGTCCTTGCGGCCCACCTCCTGAATCAGGTTCTTCACCGTCAGGGAATGCAGGGAATAGTCGCACTTCACCCCGCGGATTTCCTCCACCTCAGCCTTGGTCACCGGCTGACGGTAGGCCACCACGGCCAGGGTTTCCATGGCTGCCTGGGACAGGCTTTGCTTCTGCACAGGCTGCAGAAGGCGCACCACATCATCGGCATACAGGGCGCGGGTGGCAAGCTGCACCTGCCGTCCGAAGCGCTTCAGGCAGAAGCCCCGCTGCTCGTAGTCATATTCGTTCTTTATCTCCTCCAGAGCCTTTTCCACCTGACCCACAGGCAGATTCAGCGCCCGGGCCAGTTCATCCAGGCGCACCGCCTCCCCTGCCACAAACAGGATCGCTTCGATGCGCCCCTTCAGGCTGCCTTCCTCACTCATCGCCCTGCGCCTCCTCCGTGTCCTCCCGCCGTCCGGGCAAAAGCAATATGTCGCCGTACACGCCCTCCTGCTCCAGGTGCATTTCCCCCAGCTTCAGCAATTCCAGCATGGCCAGGAACAGCGTGACCACCTCCTCGCGGGTGGGCACGTTGCTGAAGGCGTCCTCAAAGCGCATATGGCCCTTGCGCCGGATGCCGTGGAGCAGGGTGAGCATGCATTCCTGCACGGTGTGCTCGTCCCGCCTGATATCCCGGGGGGCATAGTGATTTGCCTCGGGCGTGTCCTCCGCGGCAGGCTTGCGCGCCCAGATACGGGCAAATGCCTCTGTCAGCCCCTGCAGGGTCAGGCCAACAAGCTCTGTTTCCTGGGGCGGCAGGGGGTATTCCTCCGGCAGCTTGGTAAACACATCCTGCGCCGCCCGCTCGAACTGCTGCATGGCCGCCGCCGTCTCGCGGAAGCGCTTGTATTCCTCCAGGCGGCGGATCAGCGCCTGTTCGGGATCCTCCTCGTCCTCCTCCAGCTTGGGCGGGCGGGGCAGCATGGCGCGGCTTTTGATTTCCAGCAGCGTCGCCGCCATCACCAGAAAATCCGTCGCGTCGTCCATGTCCAGGTCGGGAGCGTTGCGGACAGATTCAATGTACTGATCGGTAATTTCGCTAACGAAAATGTCCTTGATATCCACCTGCGCCTTCGTGATCAGGTGCAGCAGCAGGTCAAGGGGGCCGTCAAAATCCTTGAGCTGAAATGTCATTGGCATGGCTCACACCTCAGGCCCCGCCGGAAATGAGCAGGAACAGGTGCAGCACCGCATTGTACACCGCCATGTTCGCCCGGGAGAGAATAGTGCTCAGCACGCCTGTCAGGCACACCACCATCAGCACAATCTGCGCAATGCGAAAAGTCTGATGATCCAGCTGCAGTCTGCCCTTGAGCAGGGTATCGTTCACCAGATGATAGCCGTCCAGGGGCGGGATGGGCAGCAGGTTGAAAATCGCCAGGGACAGGTTGATCTGCGCCATCATCAGGAAAAACCGCTGCACATACCGCAGCCAGGGCGCGGCCATGTATCGTGTCCACTGGGAGGCCAGGTCGCCGTTCATGATGCCGTTGCCGATATTCCAGTAAGGGCTCACCAGCGCCTCCAGCGAGCCGTTTACGCTGCGGAAATCAGACAGGAAGCCCCTGTCCCACATCAGCCCGTTGACGGCCACGCTGGCCGCCACGCAGAAGATAAACAGCGTCAGGTTGGTCACAATGCCCGCGATGGACACCAGAAAGTCATCCCGGCGATAGTTTTTGAAATTGCGCGGATTCACCGGCACAGGCTTGGCCCAGCCGAACCCCAGCAGGAACATGCAGATGGTGCCGAAGGGATCCAGGTGCTTGCGGGGGTCAAGGGTCAGGCGGCCCATCCATTTGGCGGTGGGGTCGCCGCAGCGGTAGGCCACATATCCGTGGGCGCACTCGTGCAATATCAGGCTCAGCAGCACCGTCACCGTCAGGTACAGGGCGTATACGATAAAGCCCACCGGGTCGCTCGTCAGATAATTCAGCCAGGATTGGAGCCTTGATATCATGTCAGACCTCTTTTCTCATTCTATCAGCATGATCTCGCCCCTGACCGCGTCCATGCGGTAGCGCCGTCCCAGGGGAAGGGTTGCCATTTCCCGCATGTGTCCCGCCTGCAGGCCCGATATCACCGGCACATGCACCCGGGCAAACACATCGCGGAAAATTTCGTCCAGCGTGAGTCCTGCCGCAGGATCTTCCACCTCGCAATCGGTGAAGCCGCCCAGGATGATTCCTGCGCACCGGGACAGAATCCCCGCATTGTACAGCTGGTGCAGATAGCGGTCGATCACATAGGTGCGCTCGCCCACATCCTCCAGGAAGAGCAGCTTGCCCTCCGGCTCCAGGCCATAGGGTGTGCCCACCAGGGAGGTGACCAGCGTCAGGTTGCCGCCCACCAGCCGTCCCTCCGCCACACCCTCCCGCAGGCATTGCAGGGGTGAACCGTCCGGGTTGTGCAGCGCCGCATCCGGCGCGCCGCCGATGGCATGCAGCAGGCTGTCCAGGGTAGCGCCCGGCTGCATCGGGCTGGACTTTGGCATGGGGCCATGAAAGGTGCAAAGGCCCACATGCTCATTGAGCATCACATGCAGCGCCGTGATGTCGCTGAAGCCGATCAGCGCCTTGGGATGGCGGCGGATCATGTTCCAGTCGATCATGTCCATGATGCGGGTGCAGCCATACCCGCCCTTGATGCACCACACGCCGTCCACCGCGTCGTCGGCAAAGGCGCGGTTGAGCGCCTCGGCGCGTTCCGCGTCCGTGCCGCACAGGTAGCCGTAGCGGCTGGCACAGCCTTCATCCACCTTCACGCAAAAGCCCAGGGCGCGCAGCTTTTCAGCGCTGGCCTTCACCAGCTCCTGCGCGTTTTCCTCATGGATGCAGCCGGAGGGGCCTACCAGCGCCACCGTGTCTCCGGGGCTCAGGGGCTTGGGAATCATCATGCGCGGGCCTCCTTACAGGCAGTAGTGGAAGAAGGTCAGCACATCCATCCACCTGTCGCTCTCGAAGATCACCGTGCGGCTGTCCTCCTGACGTGCGCCGGGATACCAGCTGGCGGAGCGGGCGGTGTAGTGCTGCTTGTAGTTAACCTCCACGGTGAAATGCTTCGGCATGGGAAACAGGCATTCTTCCTTCGGGAGGGCGACAGCCTTTTCCGCAGCTTCGCGAATGAGCCTCACAGCCCGGTCGGGATGGATGGACACACTGCCGTTGCCAATGCCGTAGCTCACAGGCACGGTCACCGCCTGGGGCACCACCGAATGGAACCACTCGCAGAGCATGCGGTCGCCGGTCACCATCAGCACGGGTACACCGAACATGGCGGCGGTGAGGCTGTTCATCATCAGCTCGGAGCAAACCTGGCCGTTCACCTTCACATGGTTGTTCTGCCCGTTCATGGTGTGGCTGAGGGGGCTGCCGTTCCAGCTGGCGGCAGAATGATAGCCGGTAAAAATCACCCCGTCAAAGGTTTCGTCGATACCGCTCATCATGCTGTACGGGTCGCGGCCCCAGCCGCGGAAAATGCTCACGCACTCCGGCAGCATGGCGGGCTGGATATTCCGGGCCGAGTCATGGGAATCGCGAACAAAGATGTCCTCCGCGCCGCCTTGCAGCGCACCCTCACAGGCAGCGGCCACCTCGCGGCTCATCTGCGTGGAAAAGGCAGGATAGTCCGCCTTGCCCTTTTCCGTTTCGTCCCAGTGGGCAATACCGCAGGTACCCTCAATATCCGAGGACATGAAAATTTTCTTCATCATGGGGATTATTCCTCCTTCAGTAATGCAAGTGTGCTCAGGCACTGCAGCGCCACGCCGGGCAGAAGGCAGGCCTCGTCTACCCGGAAGGAAGGCGTATGCAGCGCCGTGCCAACGCCGCTTCCCAGGTCATAATATACGCCGGGAGTATCCTTCAGGAAATAGCAGAAGCTCTCCACTCCCAGGCTGGGCATGTCCCGCCGGACGATCTTCTCCTTCCCCAGCAGTCCCTCCGCGGCGTGCTCAATCAGCGCATAGGCCGAATCATCGTTGTACACAGCGCCATAGCCGGGTATCACCTCGACCTCCGCGTCTCCCTCCATCGCCCGGGCCACCCCCTGCGCCGTGGAGGCAATCCGCCCGGCAAGCAGCGAACGTGTTCTGCCGGAAAGGGTACGCATGGTGCCCTTCATGCGCACCTCACTGCAAACGATGTTGTTGGCAGTACCGCCTTCAATGGTGCCGATGGTCAATACCGCCGGATCAAAGGGCGAGATGGTGCGGCTGACCAGCGTCTGCAGCGCGCTCACCACCTGCCCGGCAATAACGATGGCGTCCACCCCGGCCTCCGGGTAGGCACCATGGCAGCCCTTGCCCCGCACTGTCAGGCGGATTTCATCACTGGCCCCGCTGACAAAACCGGGCTTTGCATAGAATACCCCCGCGTCATAGCGCGGATTCATGTGCTGTCCAATGACATAGTCCACCTTCGGATTGTCAAGGCAGCCCTGAGCCACCATCAGCTGTCCCCCGCCGAAGGTTTCCTCCGCCGGCTCAAAAAACCATTTCACCGTCCCCTGCCAGCGGTCGCGGTGTTCGCTCAGCCACATGGCCGAGCCCAGTGCCAGCGCCATGTGCGCATCGTGTCCGCAGGCATGCATCACACCGGGACACCCACTGGCAAAGTCCAGTCCCTCCGGCTCCTGCACGGGCAGTGCGTCCATGTCGGCGCGGATGGCCACGCACCGTCCTTCGCCGTTGCGCAGGACGCCCATCACGCCATAGCAGTCACGGAAGGTATGGGTTTCAATGCCCAGGGCGCCCAGCTCCCGCAGGATAACCGCCTGGGTCCACTGCTCCTCTCCTCCCAGCTCAGGATGCGCATGCAGCGCCCGGCGCAGCTCGATCACCCGGGGCATAACCGTCTCCAGCTCCGATTGCCACTCCGCAAGGCTCATGTGAAGTCCCTTCTTTCCTCCAGCAGGCTGTCCAGCACCGTCACCACGTGCCCGCCCTGCCGATACACCCGCACCGGGCGGCGGGACAGGATGGTGATACATTCATTGCGGTTGGTTTCCGCCCAGTCGGTAAAATCGCCGTAGGGAATTGCCCCGCCCAGCAGATCGGCAGTGTCCCCCGGGGTCACCCCCGGAATGTCCGTCACATCCACCATCATCTGATCCATGCACACCAGCCCCACCACCGGAGCCAGACGGCCGCGGATGCTCACCTTGCCCTTGCCATTGGACAGATGGCGGGGATAGCCGTCGCCATAGCCTGCGCAAAGGGTGGCAATGGTTGCGTCGTAGTCGAGGATCATGTCGTCGCCATAGCCGATCACCTCGCCGGCCTTCACCCGGCGCACCTGGGCTACCGTGGTGCGGAAGGCCAGGGTTTCCCTGTCCTCAAAGGGCATATGATCGCTGCCTGCGGGCCTCACGCCGAACAGCAGCGCCCCCACCCGCACCCGGCTGTGGTGCCACTGGGGATAGCGCACCAGCCCGATGCTGTCGCACAGATGCACATCCGGCGGATTCACCCCTCGCCGGCCCAGCCACGCCTGCATCTGCATCAGCGCGTCATGCTGCTGCACATCCCGCTCCCGGCAGATCAGCCCCAGATGGCTGAACAGCCCCTCCAGACGGATGTTTGTCAGCTGCCGCGCCGCCTGCGCAATCTCCTCTGCGGCTTCCTCCGTGCAGTCAAAGCCCAGGCGGTGGAAGCCCGTGTTGATCTTCAGGTGCACGCGGGCCTCTGCGCCCGCTTCCCGCGCGGCGCGGTCAATCTCCGTAAGTCCCTGCACCGAGGCCGCCGTCAGCGTCACGTCAAGGCGTAGCATGTCCGTCAAAAGCGGCGCTTCCGTCAGGCCCATGACGAGGATTTCTCCCTCCACGCCATGGCGGCGCAGCTCGATGGCCTCCCGGGCGCAGCTGACGGCAAAGCTCCCGCAGCCCGCTTCCTGCAGGGCCTGGGCCACACGCACCGCGCCGTGGCCGTAGGCGTTGGACTTCACCACGCCGGTAACCCGCGCGCCGCTCTCTTTCGTCAGGGCGCAGGCGGTGCGATAATTGGCAATCAGCGCGTCCAGATCAATGTCAATCCAGGTGCGCTGCCAGTTGTGGACAAGTGGTTCCGGCATATTCTACCGCTTCCTTTGTGAAATGAATCATCCGCGCCGCCATCAGCGCATAGGCTGGTGTAGACGCGCACGGCGCAAGGTGAAGGAGGATCACGCAATGAGCGAAACCAACGGCAACAATAATTTCCAGACCCCTGCCGAGGAAAACTTCAACACCATGACCTTTCAGGGCTCCATCCAGCAGGTGCTGTCGGAAAACATCGGCAGCTATGTCATCATTGATTTCTTCATGGGTACAAGCGTGCTGGAAACGCGGCAGGGCTTTCTGTACAGCGTAGCGTCCCAGTATGTGGTGCTCTATGACGAAATCAGCAAGCACTATGTGGTCTGCGACATTTTTTCCATCAAGTTTGTCACATTCCTTCTGCCCAATTACCGCCCCGGCCAGGTGCCCGCCACCGATTCGCAAACCACGGAAAACGGCGGCACGGCCGCGGAGGGCGGGGACGCAACCACCGCTTCAAGCTATGTGTCGCCCTCGCAGGCCGCCTACACCTACGCCACCCGCCGCAGAACGGTCACACCCCGCAGCGACGCTTCAGTTCGGCCTCGTCAATAACCTCAACGCCAAGGCTCTGCGCCTTGGTCAGCTTGCTGCCCGCCGCCTCGCCCGCCACGACGAAGGCGGTTTTCTTGCTGACGGAGGACGCCGCTGTCCCGCCGCAGGCCCGAATCAGATCCTCCGCTTCCCTGCGGCTGAGGGTAGGCAGCGTGCCCGTGACCACCACCGTTAATCCACTGAGCGACCCCGCGCCCCGGCCCGCCGCACTTCGCGGCTTTACGCCCACCTGCAGCAGCCGGTCAATCATACGTCTGTTTTCCTCAAAGGAGAAGAACTCCGTCACGCTCTGGGCAACAATGTCGCCCACATCCGGCAGGGCCGTCAGTTCCTCCTGGGAGGCGGAGGCCACGCCCTCCAGCGTACCGAAGGCGGCGGCCAGGTCGCGGGCGGTTTTCCGCCCCACGTTGGGAATTCCCACCGCAAACAGGAACGCGTCCAGGGTGCAGTCCTTGCTCTTTTCCAGTGCTGCCATCAGATTGGCGGCTTTCTTTTCCTTGAACCCGTCCAGGGACAATACGTCGCTTTCCGTCAGATGGTACAGGTCGGCGGGATCACGGACGTTCATCTGGTCATAAAGCTGACCCGCCGTTTTCTCCGACAAGCCCTCAATGTCCATGGCGTCCCGCCCGGCAAAGTGGCTGATTCTCGCCACGGCCTGTGTGCGGCAGCTTCTGCGGTTCATGCAGAACAGGTGCGCGCCCCGCTCCTGCAGCGCTTCGCCGCAGGCAGGGCATACCTCGGGTTTTTCGATGGGCTGCTCGCCCTCGCCCGGCTCGCCCACGCGCCCCATGATTTCCGGAATCACATCGTTGGAGCGGCGGATCCATACCGGCGCGCCGATGGCCACCCGCTTGCGCTGGATGTCGCCCCAGTTGTTCAGCGTGGCCTTGCGCACGGTCACGCCGTAGAAATCAACAGGATCCAGGTGGGCCAGAGGGGTCAGCTTGCCGGTGCGACCCAGCTCCCAGGTTACCCGGCGCAGAGTGGTGACGCTCTCCTCCGCCTCAAACTTGTAGGCCACTGCCCAGCGGGGGAACTTGTCCGTATAGCCCATCTGCTCCCGCAGGGCCACGTCTCCCACCTTGATGACCACACCGTCGATGAGGAAGTCGAGGCTGTCCCTCTGTGCCTCAATGTCGCGGATGTAGCGCTCAATTTCCGTAAGCCCCGTGGGGCGGCCAAGATACGGACTGACCTGGAAGCCGTTTTGCCGCAGGAAGTCCAGCATTTCCGGCTGGGTGCGGTGCCCACCTGGTAGAAGAACGCGTCCAGGCGGCGTGAGGCCGTCACGGCAGGGTCAAGGTTCCGCAGCGCGCCGGCGGCGGCGTTGCGGGCATTTTTTAGGGGCTCTTTAGCCGTTTCGTTGTACTTTTTCAGGGTACTAAGGCGCATGATGCACTCGCCCTGCACCTCAAGCAGGCCCTTGTAGGGAATGGTCAGCGGCACGGCCCGCACGGTTTTCGCCTGGGGAAGGATGGCCTCGCCCACGATGCCGTTGCCGCGGGTCGCGGCCTGCACCAGACGGCCGTCGCGGTAGGTCAGGTTCAGCGTCAGACCGTCGAACTTGTATTCCACATAGTATTGCAGATCGGTCTGCCCGGCCAGCTTTTCCGTGCGGCGGATCCAGTCCTCCAGCGCCGGGATGGACTGCACCTTGTCCATGCTCCACAGACGGCTCAGGTGGGTATGCTCTTCAAAGCCCTTGAGGGGTTCGCTGCCCACGCGGTGGGTGGGCGAATCCTCCAGCACCAGGCCGCTTTCCTTTTCCAGGGCGGCCAGCCGGTCGTAGAGCTGATCCCACTGCATGTCGGAAAGCACCGATTCTCCCAGGGTATAATAGGCGCGGGAGGCTTCGTTCAGCCGGTCAATGAGAGGGCGCATCAGCGCTGCATAGTCGGTCATTCGTCATCCTCCAGCTTGACGATGGGCGCAATGGAAAGGGAAAATTCCTTCACGCCGTAGGCGGTAAACTCAATCTGAATCCGTGCGTCCGCGCCGCGGCCGGTCACCGCCACCACCTGGCCTTCGCCGAATTTGCGGTGCATGACCCGGTCTCCCTTGCGGAACAGGCTCTGCATGGCGCCGGAGGCAAGCTCCCGGGCCTTGGAGGGCGCAAAGCCCTTCTGTACCCCGGGGATGCCCAGCGCATCGCCGTGCAGGGTCAGGCGGGGCTTGCCCAGGTCGGCCATGGCGGGTGTGGAACGCATCCCATAGCCCGAGCCGTAGCCGCCCCGGCGTGGCGCGCTCTGGGGCACGCCCTTGAAGGCTGCTTCCTTCTTTTCAGCCCATTCGTCCTGCAAAAGCCGCGGGGGTATCTCCTCCAGGAAGCGGCTGGGCGCGTTGTGATTCACCTGATTGTACAGCATGCGCTGGCTGGCACGGGAGATGAACAGCCGCTTCTGGGCGCGGGTGATGCCCACATAGCACAGCCGGCGTTCTTCCTCCATGCGGTTTTCGTCCATCAGGCTGCGGCCGGAGGGGAACACCCCCTCTTCCAGTCCGGTCATGAACACATTGGGGAATTCCAGGCCCTTGGCGGAGTGCAGGGTCATCAGCGTCACATAGCCGCGCTCGTCCTCCTGCTGGTCCAGGTCAGTCACCAGGGCCACGTTTTCCAAATACTCCTCCAGGGTGGCGTTTTCGCTCGCCCTGGCAAATTCCTCCACCGCGCCCAGGAATTCCTGCATGTTTTCCACCCGCGCGCGGCTTTCCTCCGTGTCCTCCCGCTGATACTGCTCCATCAGCCCGGTCTTTTCCACCAGGGTTTTCACAAACTCGCTCAGGGGCAGCGCTTCCTTCAGGGCTGTGAGCATGGTCATCAATAGGAAGAAATCGCTCACGCACTTGCGGGGCCGGGAGGAAAGGGTGTCGGGAATGTCGCTCAGGGCGCTGTACAGGGGCATGTCGTTTTCCCGGGCGTGGTTCACCAGTTCCTGTACGGTGCTGTCGCCGATGGAGCGCTTGGGCACGTTGATAATGCGCTTGAGAGACACGTCGTCCGCCGGGTTGACAATGACCCGCAGGTAGGCCACCACGTCACGGATCTCCTTGCGGTCGTAGAACTTCTGCCCGCCGAAGACCTTGTAGGGGATGCCCGAGCGCATGAGCATTTCCTCAATCACGCGGCTCTGGGCGTTGGTGCGGTACAGCACGGCGGTTCTGCCATAGCTTTCCCCCTGCCGCCCCAGCTGGCGGATGCGGTCGGCCACCCAGGCAGCCTCCTCCCTCTCGTCCCCGGCACAGAACAGCTTGATGGGCTCGCCCTCGCCGCTTTCCGTCCACAGGGCCTTCTCCTTGCGCCCGGCGTTGTGGGCGATCACCTGGTTGGCCGCGTCCAGAATGTTGGCGGTGGAGCGGTAGTTCTGCTCCAGCTTGATGACCGTGGCGTCGGGGTAATCCTTCTCAAAGTCAAGGATGTTGCGGATATCCGCGCCGCGCCAGCCATAGATTGACTGATCGTCGTCGCCCACCACGCACAGGTTGCGGCTGCGGTCGGTGAGCAGCTTCACCAGCATGTACTGGGCATAGTTGGTATCCTGATACTCGTCCACCAGCACATGCTGGAATCGGGCGCGGTAGCTCTCCAGCACAGGAGGATGATCCGCCAGCAATTCGAGGGTCTTAACCAGCAGATCGTCAAAATCCAGCGCGTTGAGGGCCTTCAGGCGGGTTTCGTACTCTACAAACACGTCGTGGAGCATCTGGCTGCGGTGATCCCGCTCGGACTTGGCAAACCATTCGTCCGGGGAAAGCAGCTTGTTCTTCGCATCAGAAATCTTCGCCCTGATTTCCTTGGGCGGCAGGAACTTTTCATCAATATTCAGCCTTTTGAGAATTTCCTTGATCACGGCGCCCTGGTCGTCGTCGTCGTAAATGACAAAGGAGCGGGAATAGCCCAGCTTTTCAATATCGCGGCGCAGAATGCGCGCACAGGTGGAATGAAAGGTGGAAATCCACGCGTCCTCCGCCTGATCGCCCACCAGGCGGACAATGCGCTCCTTCATTTCACGGGCTGCCTTGTTGGTAAAGGTCAGCGCCAGAATTGACCGGGCCGGTACGCCGTGATCCATCAAATTCGCCACACGGCAGGTCAGGGCGCGGGTCTTTCCGCTGCCCGCGCCAGCCAGGATCAGCACCGGACCCTCAAGGGTTTCCGCGGCCAGGCGCTGCTGGGGGTTGAGCATACTCAGATCCATATTGCCACCTCATACTTTCTCTTGTCTGCAAGCCGGGACGCGTTATTCCGCCCGGCTGTCCTGCGCCTCCAGCTTTCCGTCCCTTTCCAGGGCAAGAAGCACGCGGTTGTATCCGTCCGCGCCATAGATCAGGGCACGGTTCACCCTGCTGATGGTCGCGGAGGAAGCCCCGGTCCGCCTGGCGATTTCCTGATAGGTTACATGGTCGCGCAGCATCACCGCCACTTCCAGCCGCTGAGCAATGCTTTTCAATTCGGGAATGGTGCAAATGTCCTCGAAGAACCGATAGGCGTCCTCCACCGATTCCAGCCTGAGCACCGCCTCCATCAGCAGGTCGGTCTGCTCGCTTCTGACCTTTGACTCAAACATGACACCGCTCCTTTCGCCGCGGGGCATCACGATCGCATTTTACCATACGGTATGATTATACCACGTTTTTTCCCGCTTGACCAGAAGGAAAACGCGCGGAGCGGCAAAAGAGGGAAGCGCATGCCGCCTGCTTCCTGCATCCGGGAACAGATGATAAGCGGGCTTTTTCCCAGCGCAGGCCGCTCATATTCCTGTGAGAAAGCTGGCAGGAAATCCATCTGCGGGCGAGAATTGTTGTATCAGAATACGGCGGGCACAGCCCGCAGAAACGAGGCCACCCATGCAGCAGGCGTATCTTTTTGTCCATTTTCGTGAAATGTGCACCCCCGACGGCGAGCAGCTCCGCTTCGCCCTGAGCCGGGACGGTTTTCACTGGGAGGCCGTGAATGATGGCCGTCCCCTTCTCTGGGCGTACTACGGCGATAAGGGCGTGCGGGATTTCACCATCGTGCGCTCCCGAATCGACGGGCGGTTCTACATTCTGGCCACCGACCTGAGCCTGGCCTACACCATGCGCGCCCATCGGGAGGGCTTCTGGCCCTATGTGTCCCGTCACGGCAGCAAGTGCCTGGCCCTGTGGGAATCCGACGACCTGGTGCACTGGTCAGAGCAGCGCCTGGTTCAGATCGGCAACGAGGACTTCGGCTGCCTGTGGGCCCCGGACGCGCTCTATTGCCCGGGCACGGATGATTATCTGGTGCACTGGTCGTCCTCCCACGCATCCAATGGCTATGGCCAGAAGGCCATCTTTGGCGCACATACACGGGATTTCAAAACCTTTACCGAGCCCAGGGTGCTTTACCGCAAGCCGGACAGCGAGGTCATCGACTCAGCCATTTATGAAGAGGACGGACGGTACTACATGTTTCTCAAGAGCCATGGCAAGCCCAACCGCTGCATGCTGCTTTCCGCGGACAGCCCCGAGGGCGAATACACACCCATTGAAGCCTTCAACCGCAGCATGGAGCAGATCGAGGAGGGGCTCTACGAAGCGCCCACCGCCGTGCGCCTGGAGGACGGGCGCTGGTGCCTGTTTCTGGATTTCTACGGGGCCAGCGGCGAGGGGCAGGGGTATGTGCCCTTCGTGGCGGATAGCCTGCGCAGCGGCGAGTTCCGCCGGGCGGACGAGGCGTTCTCCTTCCCCTACGGCTTCAAGCACGGCACCATTCTCACCATCACCCCCGAGGAATACGAGCGCGTCCGCAGCCACGACTGGGGCCGCATCATCGGCTGGTGAGCCTGAAGGCGGATTGTATTCTTTTTGTGCTTCATTCCTCCCAAGGTTGACAGGTTGCAAGATATGGAGTAAACTGTCACCGTAGCTGCGGAGGAGGCGTATTCCTCCGCGAGTAGGATTTGAAGGAGGATACCCCTATGAAGAAACTGACCGCCCTGATTCTGGCCCTGTGCATGGTTCTGTGCTGTTCTGCCGCCATGGCTGAGGGCAAAACTTACAATGTAGGTATTTTGCAGCTGGTGCGGCATCCCGCCCTCGACGCCGCTACCCAGGGCTTCAAGGACGCGCTGACCGAGAAGCTGGGCGACAATGTCAAGTTTGATGATCAGAATGCCTCCGGCGACGTTCCCGCCTGCGCCACCATTGCCACCACCCTTGTTTCCAACGGTGTCGACCTGATCATGGCCAACGCCACCCCCGCGCTGCAGGCCGCTGCCGCCGCCACCAGCGAGATCCCGATCCTGGCCACCTCCATCA